>JBIIZV010000096.1:0-4187 GCA_044346095.1 Candidatus Nanopelagicales bacterium | reverse complement strand
GAACTTTCCAGAACATTCGCTTGTTCGGTTTAATGACCGCGCAAGAAAATGTCATGGTGGCTATGCACTCAAAGATGAATGCTGGTGTGTTCGCAACAATCTTCCGTACCAAGTCTCAGAAAGCAGAGGAGGCGGAAGCCCGTCGCTTTGCCCAAGAGCTTTTGGATTACGTTGGAATCGGTGGCGTAACAAACGAGTATGCTCGTAACTTGTCATACGGTGACCAGCGTCGCCTTGAGGTAGCTCGTGCATTGGCATTACGCCCAAGTGTTTTGCTACTTGATGAGCCAACCGCAGGCATGAATCCAAACGAGTCAGCTTCATTTGTGGACTTCGTCCGCAAGTTAAAGGCTGACAAGGGAATTAGTATTCTTCTTATCGAACACGACATGAGCGTTGTTATGCAGGTATCAGAGCGAATCACAGTTTTGGACCAAGGGCAGAAGATTGCTGAAGGAACCCCTGCAGAAATTAAGTCAAACCCACGAGTTATTGAAGCCTACTTAGGCAAGAGCGGATCGGAGGCGAGCAAGTAATGGCACGTTTAAACACTCCAGCAATGCTCAAAATCAACGACTTAACAGTTGGCTATGGCGCAATCACAGCGGTTAAGGGTCTAACTCTTGAAGTTCGTGAAGGCGAAATCGTTTCTCTGATCGGTTCTAACGGTGCGGGCAAATCAACAACACTTCGCACGGTCAGCGGTCTGCTTAAGCCAAAGACTGGAAGCATTGAATTTCTGGGTGAAAAGATTGATGGCGTTGCTGGACACGAGATCGTGGCAAGGGGAATTTGTCACTCGCCAGAGGGACGTCGTATCTTCCCGAAGATGACTGTCGATGAGAATCTTGATCTAGGTGCCTTCCTGCGTAAGGATTCAGCTGGTATCAAAGAGACTCGGGAGCATGTACTCCAGCTTTTCCCACGTCTGCAAGAGCGCATTAACCAAAAGGCGGGCACCATGTCCGGTGGCGAACAGCAGATGCTTGCAGTAGGTCGCGCACTTATGGGTAATCCAAAGCTACTTATTTTGGATGAGCCTTCAATGGGTCTAGCACCAGTTCTCGTGGATCTAATCTTTGAAACCATTGAAGAGATCCGCAAGTCTGGCGTAACCATCCTTCTGGTTGAACAGAACGCTTTGGCTGCTTTGCGTATTGCGGACTATGCCTACGTTCTTGAGTCAGGCAACTTAAAGCTTGAAGGCGACGGATCTAAGCTTGCTGATGATCCAGCTATCGCACAGGCTTACCTGGGTGGCTAAGAAACTCTTATAAAAAGAACCCCGCAGTTTGCGGGGTTCTTTTTTGTTTGTTGCCAACTAGGCAACAATTGCGACTAATAGCGGAGCGATAACCAAAGCAGGCAACATGTTGCCAACTGGAATTTGGCGAATGTTTAACAATCGCAATGAAATACCAAGAATTAATAGTCCGCCAGTCGCGGTTAACATCAAAACTTGAACTTCAGTCATAAAGTTCCCAAGCGCATAACCCAGGGCGGTCAAGCTTCCTTGGAACACCAAGATCGTAAGCGCAGATGCAGCAACGCCCCAACCAAATACTGAAGCAAATGCAATTGCTGCAAAGAAGTCCAAAGTGGACTTAAGAACGAGAATCTCATTTCCACCGCCGAGACCATCAGCGATTGGTCCAAGAACCGACATGGCGCCAACACAGAACAGGAGAGAGGCAGCAACGAAGCCTTCTGTGAACTTGGAAGAGCCATCATTGGAGAATCTTGCTTTGAGGCGATCGCCAGCACTCTCTAGACGTTCTTCAATCTGCATTGCGGTGCCGAGCATTCCGCCGACCACGATACTTGCAAGAACTATTAGCACTGGCCATCCGCTGCCTAAAGTTTCGCTAAGCAGAGGATCGGTTATTGAGGCGCAGGTCAGTACTGCAATCATGCCTGTAACTAGACCTAAACCATCAGTTACAACGTCGCGAATCCTTTGGTTCAGACGGTGTGCAATGAAAACACCTAGGGCGGAACCCAACAAAACTGCAATGATGTTGATGACCGTGCCTGACCCAATAAACATGGACTTACCCTCTCACGAAAACAATCAAGTCATTTATCTATGCAAGATCACGAAGTAGGCAAGTTAAACGAGCAGTGCAGATTCGCTTATCTCTTTCATCAGTGATGACAATTTCGTAAACCGCAATAGTGCGCCCCAAACTAATTGGGGTGGCAGTTCCAGTAACTTGACCACTTGTCGCACTGCGATGGTGGGTGCCATTTATATCGATGCCAACCACGCTGCGATTAGGTCCAGCGTGCAAGTGTGCTCCAACCGAACCTAGAGTTTCGGCCAGGGCCATCGAAGCGCCGCCATTAAGCAAACCAAACGGTTGGGTGTTGCCTTCAACTGGCATGTGGCCAACTACCTTGCTAGCGGTAGCAAAACTAACGGTAATTCCCATTCTTTCGGCCATGGCTCCGATTGCGACTTCACTTGCATGGTTCTCTTGGTTCGAGCTCATGGGCACCCCTCTAGGATCAATACGTGGCTGATACTTCTAAGTTTCTCATTTTGGACGGCCACTCGCTTGCCTATCGAGCGTTTCATGGGCTGCCAGTTGAAAACTTCGCCACCAGTTCAGGACAACATACCAATGCGGTCTACGGATTCGTGTCGATGCTGGTTAATGTTCTTAAGGATCAAAAGCCCTCACACTTGGTAGTTGCCTTTGATATCTCGAGGCAAACCTTTCGTAGTGAAAGATATCCTGACTACAAAGCAACCAGGGCCAAATCGCCACCAGAGTTCAAGGGCCAGGTAGAACTGATTAAACAAGTTCTGGAATCCTTGAACATTTCTGTTGTCACCGCAGACGGGTTTGAAGCAGATGACATCTTGGCTACCCTGGCGAAGAGTTGCGACTTTCCGGTCAGAATCGTCAGCGGAGATCGTGACTCGTTTCAGCTGATCGATGACCGAGTAACAATCCTTTATCCCCGCAAAGGTATGTCTGATTTAGTGCACATGACTCCAGATGCGGTGTTTGAAAAGTATGGAGTCACGCCAAAGCAGTACCGCTCGCTGGCCGCTCTCGTAGGTGAAAGCAGCGACAACTTGCCTGGTGTTCCAGGTGTTGGTCCAAAAACGGCAGCGAAGTGGATTGCAGAATACGGTGAGCTGGAAAAGATTTTGGCAGTTGCCGATTCAATTGGCGGCAAAGTTGGTGAGGCGCTTCGGGCTCACGTTGATCAAGTGCAACTGAATTACGAGTTGAATCGCTTGGTTGAAGATGCTCCAGTAGATAAAGCGATCGAAAGTTATGCCAAGCGCGATTATGACGCCAGTGTTGTGCACGCAACTCTAGATGCCCTCGAGTTCTCAGCGCTGCGACCAAGACTGTTTGCGGCTTGGCCAAGCAGTAGTCAGTCAACTACGCAGGCACCAGCACCTAAGTCCAGTGGTTCAGGTAAAGCTAAGTCGAGTTCTGAATCGGTCAACGAAGGCGCTGCTGCCAAGTCCACCGCGAGCGCAAATGATTCTGCAAGCGAAGGTTTCGAAGTAGTCACAAAAAAGGTTTCTGAGACTGAACTTGGAAAATGGCTCAAGTCTGCTGCTGGTCCAGTCGCGTTGTCAGCATCTGGACACTGGGGAAGTGGTACTGGTCTAGTTGAAGCAATTGCTTTTGTTAACAGCGCGGGAGAATCAGTTTGGTGCACACCAACGGATGGTGGCGAAACACTTTCCAAGTGGCTCGCTGGTTCAGCAGAAAAGATCTTGCATGATGCTAAAGGTCCAATGCTGGCCTTCAAGGAAATGGGAACTCCGCTTAATACCGTTGTATTTGACACCGCTATTGCCTCATATCTTGTATCGCCGGGCGGAAGAAACTTTGAGTTATCCGATTTGGTGATGCGTTACTTAGGTAAATCTCTTGAGACTGACTCAACCGCCCAAAGCGCGCAACTATCTCTTGATGCTTCGCTTGAAGTTTCCGGAGATTCATTAGCTAAAGCCGCGCGAGCAACCTTGGATCTAAGTGAATTCCTTAAGGTCGAATTAAGGAGTCGTGGTGGCGACGGCTTATTCAATGATGTTGAAATGCCATTGGTGCCATTGCTCGCCGAAATGGAAGCGCATGGCATTGCAGTCGACATTAAGGCACTTAAAAAACTGGAAAGTAGTTTTGATGCAGATGCTGCGCAAGCTGTGAAGCAGG
>JBIIZV010000095.1:0-4196 GCA_044346095.1 Candidatus Nanopelagicales bacterium | reverse complement strand
ACCAGCAACGATCCAGAAGAAATCAAGTCTCTTCCACCACAGGTGAGTTAACTGATTTCTCCACTTGCAAATGGGTTGCCAGATTTTCCTTGGGACCGTATTGCAGCTGCAGGTGACATCGCAAGAAAGCATCCCGATGGAATCGTTGATCTTTCCATTGGCACTCCAGTCGATGACACTCCTGAAGTAATTGCTGCTGCGCTAGCCGCTGCAGCAAACGCACCTGGCTATCCAGCTGCAGCTGGACTCGTTGAATTGCGACAAGCTTGGGTATCTTGGGCTTCGCGAATCATGTCCGCCGAATTAACAGTCGATCAAGTTGCCCCTTCAATTGGATCAAAAGAAATTGTTGCCTGGCTTCCAATTGTTTTTGGCCTGAATGCAAACAGCACAGTTGCAATCCCAGAACTTGCTTATCCAACGTATGCCGTTGGCGCACTCATGGCACATGCGCAATACGTAACTTACAAACAAGTTTCAGATATTCCAGATAATGCAGATCTGATTTGGGTGAATTCCCCGAGCAATCCAACTGGCGAAGTTTTATCTGCGGATCAGTTGAAGGAAATTGTTGCGCGCGGTCGGGAGCTTTCCGCACCAGTAGTCAGCGATGAGTGCTACATCGAGCTGGGCTGGGAAGCTGAGCCGATTTCAATTCTGGATCCTCGAGTTTGCGGCACCGACTTCACTGGAATTCTTGCAGTGCATTCACTATCGAAGCGATCAAACCTTGCTGGCTATCGGTCTGGCGCCGTACTTGGTGATACCAAGTTGATTACCGACATTGTTTCGCTTCGTAAACATGCAGGCATGCTGGTCTCAACTCCGGTGCAGTTGGCAACCGTTGCTGCTTTGGGCGATGATGCTCACGTAGCTGTACAAAAAGCCCGATATGCCAAGCGACGTGATGTACTTCACACTGCTTTGATTTCCGCTGGATTCAAGATCGAGCACTCTCAGGCAGGCCTTTATCTGTGGGCTACCAATGGAACAGATTGCCTCGAAACAGTGAACTGGCTGGCTGGGAAGGGCATCTTGGCTGCTCCAGGGGACTTCTATGGCCCAGCCGGTCAGCGCCATGTGCGCCTGGCACTGACTGCTACCGATGAACGAATTGCCAGCGCTGCAGCTCGCTTATCGGGCAATTAGTACACAGTCTGATTAGTCCTAGACATAGTGCAAATAGTAAGTTTGACCCATGTCCCAAGCAAAACTTGTCCACCCAAATGGCGAACTACTTCTTGGTGAGGTTCCAGCAACTGTTGGCGCCTCAGGTTATGACGTGTCCGCGTTGCTTAAAGAAACCGGCCACATAACTCTTGACCACGGATTCATGAACACAGCTTCATGCGAATCAGCAATTACTTACATTGATGGCGACAAGGGAATTTTGCGCTACCGCGGTTACCCAATCGAGCAACTTGCTGAGAAAAGTACTTTTCTAGAAACTTCTTATCTTTTGATTTACGGAAGCCTGCCAAGTGCAAGCGAACTCGCAAAGTTTACGGAAGATATCAGCATGCACACCATGGTGCATGAAGACCTTCGTCGATTCTTTGACGGTTTCCCGCGCGATGCGCACCCAATGCCAGTTTTGAGTAGTGCAGTTAGCGCGCTTTCAACTTTCTACCAAGACTCACTTGATCCATTCAACGAACGCCAGGTTGAGATCTCAACCATTCGCTTGATGGCAAAGATCCCAACACTTGCTGCATACGCATACAAGAAAACAATTGGTCAGCCATCGCGTTACCCAGACAATTCACTTGATTACGTTTCAAACTTCATGAACATGACATTTGGTGTTCCAGCTGAGCCTTACGAAGTAAATCCTGCAATTGTCAAAGCCCTAGACATGCTTTTCATCTTGCACGCAGATCACGAACAGAATTGCTCAACTTCAACCGTGCGCATGGTTGGTTCATCGCACGCAAACTTGTTTGCATCAGTTTCTGCAGGCATCAACGCGTTGTTCGGTCCACTTCACGGCGGCGCGAACCAAGCGGTTCTTGAGATGCTCGAAGAAATCCAAGCATCGGGTGACACAGTTCAACAGTTCATTCAACGCGTAAAGAATCGTGAAGAAGGCGTAAAGCTTATGGGCTTTGGTCACCGCGTTTACAAGAGTTACGATCCACGCGCGGCAATCGTGCGCAAGCACGCTCACGACATTTTGACCATGCTTGGCGTACAGGATCCACTATTTGACATCGCCCGCGAACTTGAAGACGCTGCCCTAAACGATGAATTCTTCATTGAACGCAAGCTTTACCCGAATGTTGATTTTTACACTGGCTTGATTTACCGCGCGATTGGTTTCCCAACCCGCATGTTCACTGTGCTGTTTGCAATTGGACGCGTACCAGGTTGGATCGCACAGTGGCAGGAAATGATCACTGATCCAGACACCAAGATTGGTCGTCCACGTCAGGTTTACATCGGTGAAGCTGAACGCGGCTACGTTGATCTAGCTAAGCGCTAACTAGCACTTAGTTTTTGTGTAGGGCTTCGTTAAGTCCGCCCCAAGTACCTTCGCGAGTAACTGCTTCAAGTGCGCCAGAAACTGAGTTGCGGCGGAATAACAAACCATTTGCGCCGGATAATTCTTTAGCCTTAACCACAGTGCTATCTGGAAGTGTGATCTTTGATCCACCGGTGATGTAGCAGCCAGCCTCAACTACGCAACTATCACCAAGGGAAATTCCCACACCAGCATTGGCACCAACTAGGCAGTTCTCGCCAATAGTGATTACTTCCTTGCCGCCACCAGAAAGTGTTCCCATGATGCTGGCGCCGCCGCCAATGTCAGAACCGTTACCAACAACTACACCAGCTGAGATTCTTCCTTCAACCATGCTGGCACCTAAAGTTCCAGCATTGAAGTTCACAAATCCTTCATGCATAACAGTGGTGCCAGGGGCTAGATGTGCGCCAAGGCGTACTCGATCTGCATCTGCAATTCGTACACCACTTGGAACTACGTAGTCCAGCATGCGTGGAAACTTATCTAGACCAAAAACATTTAAGTGAATGCCCTTTGCGCGTGCGCTAATTGCCACCTCAGTCACATTTTCAACGGCAACTGGGCCAAGTGAAGTCCAAGCAACATTTGTCAGTAATCCAAAAAGTCCATCAAGGTTGATGGTTCGGGGAGCCATTAAGCGATGCGATAGCAAATGCAATCGCAAGTACGCATCAGCCGCATCAGTTGGCGCTGCACTTAAATCTGAAGTTGTATTGATTACTTCTACACGAACGCCCCGCAATCCGTCGGTATCAATGCCTCGTTCGAGGCCGGTAACGTGGGCAGCTTTTTCGCCCAAAGCTGGCTGTGGGTACCAAACATCAAGCAGCACGTCAGCCGAGTACGTGGCTAATCCGGTTGCAGTTGCAATTTGACTCTGGCTCATGTCATTCCTTGAAATTAGGGGTCTTAAGTAGTGAAAAAAGCATTACAGGACTACCGTAGTCGTGTGGACATAGTTGCGTTAAACCCGCACGCCGACATAGTTGCGTTGACTACAGATCTGGTCAATATTCCAAGTGTTTCAGGCAACGAAGATGCATTGGCTAGTGCCATTTTCGTGGAGTTGAGCAAATGCGATTGGCTAGAAGTTCACCGATTCAAGAACTCAGTGGTTGCAAAAACTAACCTAGGCAAGGGTTCTCGAGTCATCGTTGCAGGCCACATCGATACCGTTCCAGTAGCAGACAATGAGGCTGCAGTTTTTGTTTCCAGCGGACAAGGCCTGCCAAGCGATGGCACGGTCGTGCCCGAAGATGTGGTCTTTGGTCTTGGTTCTTGTGACATGAAGGCCGGAGTAGCCGTTGCCCTGCGAGCTGCCGTAAGTATCGAAAATCCACAGTTTGATGTCACCTACATTTTTTATGAATGCGAAGAAATTGATAGCGAACGCAATGGTTTGACGTTGATCGCTGCCGAGCACCCCGAATGGCTAACCGCCGACATCGCAGTTTTGCTTGAACCATCGAATGCGAACATCGAAGCTGGTTGCCAAGGCACACTTCTAGCCAAAGTCTCAACATCTGGAACGAGAGCTCACAGTGCTCGTTCCTGGCTAGGGGATAACGCAATCCATAATCTGGGTGACATTTTGGCAAGACTAAATGCCTATGTTCCAGCCAAAGTAATGATTGACGGTCTTGAGTATCGCGAAGGTTTAAATGCAGTTCAA
>JBIIZV010000012.1:0-13705 GCA_044346095.1 Candidatus Nanopelagicales bacterium | reverse complement strand
ATCAAGGTCCAAATACTGGGGGCATGGGTGCTTACTCACCACTACCTTGGGCGCCAAAAGATTTTGTTGCGGAAGTAACTAAAACTGTTTTGCAGCCAATGATTACTGAGATGAATCGTCGTGGCACACCATTCGTTGGATTACTTTTTGCTGGCCTTGCCGTAACTAGTCGGGGAGTTCGAGTTATTGAATTCAACGCCCGCTTTGGTGATCCTGAAACTCAAGTTGTGCTTGCGCGCCTAAATTCCTCACTAAGCGAATTGTTATTGGCAGCGGCTACTGGAAAGCTTTCTAGCTTGCCGGAACTTGAGTGGAAGTCAGAATCAGCGGTCACGGTTGTGATGGCAGCTAAAGGATATCCAGATTCACCAGTCTCTGGCGCGGCCATTTCTGGGATAGAACAAGCACAGGATCAGGGATCCTTGGTTTATCACGCTGGTACAAAAATCAATGAGGCTGGCGAATTGCTAGTAAACGGTGGGCGAGTGCTGAGCGTTACCGCCATTGGCTCAGATTTAGCTGTGGCACGTAGCCAGGCATACGCAGGAGTTGAGAGAATTGAATTCGATGGGGAACATCACCGATCGGACATTGCAGAAAAAGCAGCGCTTGGCCAGATTGATTTGGGAGAACATTATGGATAAATCACAATCAACTAAGCCAGCGATTCCAAACATTCTTGCTAGTCGTTACGCGTCAAATGGCATGGCGAACATCTGGTCTGCAGAAAACAAGATTGCAATTGAGCGTCATCTTTGGATTGCAGTGCTAAAAGCGCAAAAAGATTTAGGAATTGATATCCCGCAGGAAGCAATTGATGCGTACGAAAATGCATTGCCGAACATTGATCTCAACAGTATTAATGAGCGCGAAAAGTTAACCCGTCACGATGTGAAAGCCCGAATCGAAGAATTCTGCGAACTAGCTGGGTTTGAACATATCCACAAAGGAATGACCAGCCGGGACTTAACCGAAAATGTGGAACAGCTTCAAATTGTTGAAGCCAGCCATTACATCCGTATTAAGGCACTGGCCACGGCATCTCGTTTGGCTGAGCTAGCAGTTCGTTACACCGATGTTGCACTAACTGGACGCAGCCATAATGTCGCTGCCCAAACTACAACTCTGGGTAAGCGCTTTGCCTCTGCCGCTGAAGAACTACTGCATTCCATTGAACGCCTGGATGATTTGTTAAGTCGCTATCCGTTGCGCGGCATAAAGGGTCCAGTTGGAACTTCGCAAGACATGTTGGATCTTTTCGATGGAGATGCCAGCAAACTTGCTGAACTTGAATCCAGAATTGCGCAGCATCTTGGAATCAAGAATGTTTTAACAAGTGTTGGGCAGATTTATCCTCGTTCGTTAGATTACGAAGTTCTGACTGCATTAGTTCAGCTGGCAAGTGCTCCAAGTTCGCTAGCAACGACGATCCGCTTGATGGCTGGACACGAACTTGTCACTGAAGGCTTTAAAGAAGGCCAAGTTGGTTCTAGCGCGATGCCACACAAAATGAATACTCGCTCCTGTGAACGAGTTAATGGTTTCACCGTTATCTTGCGCGGCTATGCATCCATGGCTGGCGAACTTGCTGGCAATCAATGGAATGAAGGCGATGTGTTCTGCAGCGTAGTTCGCCGAGTTGCATTGCCAGATTCGTTCTATGCAATCGATGGTCTGTTTGAGACTTTCTTAACAGTCCTGGAAGAATTTGGTGCCTTCCCAGCTGTAATTGATCGGGAACTTTCTCGCTACCTACCGTTCCTAGCGACTACCAAGATCTTGATGGCTGCAGTTCGAAATGGCGTTGGCCGCGAAACTGCGCATGAAGTAATTAAGGAACATGCGGTTGCTGTTGCGTTAGCGATGCGCGGACCAAATGGTGGCGATGGCAATGCAGTTTTAGATCGACTTGCTAATGATTCACGCCTGGGAATTGACCGTAAAGACTTAGAAGCGCTGATTTCAAAGCCACTTGAATTCACTGGCGCTGCTCGTGATCAGGTTGCTGCAGTGGCCGCTAAAGTTTCAAAACTCGTCGCTACTTCACCTGATGCCGCAAACTACCGACCGGAGCCTATCCTGTGACAATTCAGCCCACCGACTATGAATTAGGTACTGAGTTCAAGCATGTCTACTCTGGCAAAGTTCGCGATCTTTATGAAGCCCCAGATGGCCGATTACTTTTCATTGCAAGTGATCGCATCTCGGCATACGACTGGATCTTGCCTTCAGTAATTCCTGACAAGGGACGAATCCTTACCGCGATGTCGATGTGGTGGTTTGATCGTTTACAAGGCATTGTGCCAAATCACATACTTTCCACAAACGTTCCGAACTCAGTTCGTGGCCGAGCAACTTATTGCGAAAAGCTTGAGATGCTTCCAGTGGAGTGTGTAGCACGTGGCTATCTAGCGGGATCTGGTTACACAGATTACCTACGCGATCAGTCGATCTGTGGCAATGGTTTACCGCCAGGTCTAAAAGACGGAGCCAAACTTCCTAAGACGCTTTTCACCCCTGCCACCAAAGCAGCAATTGGCGATCATGACGAGAATGTAACTTTTGATGAAGTTATAACTTCGATCGGCATGGAAGAAGCTCAGCAACTTAAGCGCTTCACAACTTGGATCTATGACGTCGCTGCTGAAATTGCATTCGAACGTGGAATTATCTTGGCTGATACCAAGTTTGAATTCGGCCTAGGCATTGTTGGAGCCAACAAAGATCAGATTGTTCTTGCTGACGAAGTGCTGACTCCAGATTCTTCGCGTTACTGGCCAGCAGATCAATGGGTGCCAGGTCAGGCTCAGCCATCGTACGATAAGCAATTCGTGCGCGATTGGCTGACATCTCCAGCATCAGGTTGGGATAAAAAATCTGGGGAAGCACCACCAGCGCTACCTGATGAAGTTATTGAGAAAACTCGCGAACGCTACGTCGCAGCTTACGAGCAACTAACCGGCCATAAGTTTTAGTAGGTAAAGGGCGGGAACTCAACTAGATATCTCGTTGAGTTCCCTCCAACACTGGCGCCCCTGGCAGGATTCGAACCTGCAACCGTCGACGTAGTCAATGTCGGGCTCTGTCCAATTGAGCTACAGAGGCACCCCATTTAGAGTTTGCAGACATACCTCATTACTCAACATCAAATAGTTGCGTCTGTGGACAACTAAGTAATGTGAATCACGAGATTGACTTTTACAAGTTTTTAAATGAATATAGGGAATACGTAGTCAACGTCGGATGATTTCTACTTTGTCCAAGAGATACGCCCCTGATTGGTCAGGGGCGTATCTCTTTTCCTAATTGAACTTGCATTTGTTCAAATTATGTTTAAAATTCAACGCATGGATGAATCGTTAAAAATTGCGTCCGAGCGGTCTCTTGTAGAAATGATCTTTAAGTTAAATCTCGAGGAATCTTTTGCGGTTGTCTTGACGGCAAAACAACTTCGTGAACGAATTGCAAATAGAAAAAAATAGCTTCAGTTAATTACTTTTCGCCCCAACGTGGACTTGTGCTCTTTGGTGGATATAGAGTTTCGCGAATCAAGATGATTCCTGGTTGCTTTAGATCTAACGCGTCGCCCAAATCTTCGATCGTGGTTTCAGTAAATGAAAGTCCAAAGGATTGCGCCAGAATTGCCCAATCTGGAGAAACCAAATCCACACCGCGTTCTGGATGACCCATTACTTGCTGGTCATAACGAAGCATTCCATAGCCACCGTCATCAACTATTAACAACGTGTAAGGCAAGTTTTCTTGCACGATAGTTGCCAGCTCACCAAGAGCAAATGCCACACCGCCATCGCCACAAACGGCAAGAGTGCGAGTGCCGTTAGCGGCTGGACCGATTGCTGCTGGCAATCCAAAACCTAAAGTTCCCCAACCGACTGGATAAACAATGCGACGGGATCGTGGTTGTTCGGCATAAACACCAGTCCAGTAACCACAGACAGACATGTCGCAAACAATCGTGCCATCAGCTGGCCAATGCTTTTCGATGGCTTCCACAAGCGCAATGCCACGCTTTGATTTTTCGCCAACTCGAAGTCGATCGCGCACAGCCTTGTTAACGGATGAAACATCAACCCAAGAATCTAGAGCGGAAGTTCCAGCGACAAATGCAGCCGCAACTCCATCAATGTTGTTATTCAATACAACTGCAGTTGGATCAACATTGCGCATAGTTTTTGTTGGTTCAACATCAACTAACACAATTGTCTTTGGCCAAGCAATCGCCCAGTTCTTGGTATTCATGCCATCTAGTTGGCTACCAAAAACAACTAGCGCATCAGCTTCGGCTAACACGGCTTCAGCTTCGGGTTCGTGAATTGGTACCACCAAAGTTAACTTCGAATCCGCAGCGATACCGCGACCAGCAAACGAAGTAAGAACTGGAGCATTCCAATGTGAAGCAAGTGCCGAAATTGAATCGGAAGAATCAACTGCGCCACCGCCAGCCCAAATCACAATTTTCTTGGCATCAGCAAGTGCGGCTTGAGCTGCAGAAATATCAATTTCAATTACTTCTTGACCAATTTCAAGTTTTGGCTTTTCACCAGTGAACTGTTGACCCAAAACATCTGCCGGAATTCCAAGGTAACCTGCGCCAACAGGTGCACGCAGTAAGTCGCGAATCATTTCAGCTGCAACATCAACTGCAGTCACGCCATCAGTAACGCTGACTGCCATCGAGATGCCAGCAAGTTTTTTGGCAAGGGGAGCAAACATTGCGGCTTGATCATCCATTTCGTGGAGTAAGCCACGAGCACCATCTTTAGAACGTTTTCCGATCGGCGCTTCGGAGGAAATCACAAACACCGGCGAGCCACTAATTGCCGCTTCACCAAATGCACCAAGGGTATTTGCAGCTCCTGGACCAGTTGTGGTCAATGCCACACCGAGGGACCCGGTAGTGCGGGCTACGCCGTCAGCGGCGTATGCAGTGGTCTGTTCATGACGAACTCCAACAATGGCAGGGCGATTCGGACCCAGTGCGTCCCAGAAAGCCAGGTTGTGTACTCCTGGGATGCCAAAGGTCGTTTTTACACCTGCTTCCCAGAGTAAATCCAGGATTACCCCGGCTACAGTTTGGTGGTTCGAACTGGCATTGTTAGACATGTAAATTACTTTATCGTCAATGAAAGAGGCCCCGGGTGTCCACCTTCAAATCTCTAAATCCAACCAACTTGAGCGACGTAGTCGTCGAGACCAAACTAGGCACAGCTGATGACATTGCTGATGCAGCACGTCGTGCCAAGGCAGCCCAGAAGGCTTGGGCAAAAATGCCAGCGCCGGCTCGTGGTCGAGTAATTGCAAACGCCGGTCGGTTGTTTGAGAACAATAAGGAAGCCCTTTCCAAGCTTGTTACCCGCGAAATGGGCAAGGTTTACCGCGAAGCATTGGGCGATGTGCAAGAAGTAATTGATACCTGTGACTTCTTCCTTGGTGAAGGTCGCCGTCTATACGGTCAAACCGTTCCTAGCGAAATGCCAAACAAGAACCTTTTCACTTTCCGCATGCCAGTTGGCACTGCGTTGATTATCACCGCAGGTAACTTCCCAGCTGCTGTGCCATCTTGGTACATCATCCCGGCTTTGCTAACTGGTAACTCAGTTGTTTGGAAGCCTTCGGAATACACGCCAGCCGTTGCGGAAGCAATGACTGCAATCTTCCATGCTGCAGGTGTGCCAAAGGATGTCTTGATCACAGTTGTCGCTGAAGGTAAAGAAACTTTTGAAGGCATGGTTAAGGGCCTCGATGAAGGAACTATCAACAAGGTTGGCTTCACTGGCTCAACTGAAGTTGGTCGCTTAATTGGTGCCAAGGTTGGCGAATACATTCAGAGTGCTTGCCTAGAACTTGGTGGCAAGAACCCAATGATCATCATGCCGGATGCAGATCTTGAGCTAGCTCTTGATGGCGCATTGTTCGCAGGCTTTGGTACTGCAGGTCAACGCTGTACTTCACTTGGAACTTTATGGATTCACGATTCGGTTTACGACAAGTTCCTAAAGATGTATGCAGACAAGGTTGCTGGCTCAAAGGTTGGCGACCCGATGGAAGATGTTTTGTTTGGCCCAATGATTGGCGAGAAGTATCTTGCAACTCATGAAGAAAACTTGAAGCTGATTCAGCCACATCACACTGTGCATGGTTCAACTGGCATTGGTCGAATCACCAAGGACAATCCACGTGAGGGTTTCGTTGGCGATCCAGACGCAGGCGTTTTCGCTCACCCAACAATCGTTGCTGGCATCAAGAAAGAAGATGCGCTTTACAACACCGAAACCTTTGGTCCACTTGTAACTGTCGGTCGCTTCTCAACTATTGAAGAAGCAATTGAATTGGGTAACGATCACGGCTTCGGTCTATCTGCTGCGATCTACACCAGCGATCCAAAGACAGTTTGGACATTCCGCGAAGGAATTTCGGCTGGCATGCTTTCCATCAACAACTCAACTTCCGGCGCTGAAGCTCATCTACCATTCGGTGGAAACGGCAAGAGCGGAAATGGTTCACGCCAGTCCGGTATCTGGGTGCTTGATGTATTTACGCGTTGGCAGTCACTTAACTGGGATTGGTCCGGCAAGCTTCAAAAAGCCCAAATGGACAACGAAGAAGTGCCTCACAATCCAGACTTCAAGATCTAAGGATTCAATAAATGGCTAACCTTCCAGAAGAAGTAGATGTAGTTGTAGTCGGCGGTGGCGTCATGGGCGCCTCCGCTGCCTTCCACCTTGCTGAAGCTGGTGTCAGCGTTCTTCTAGTTGAGAAAAACGATTTAGCTAGCGGCTCAACTTCAAAAGCAGCAGGTGGCGTTCGCGCGAACTTCTCAGACGAACTGAACATTGCAATGGGCGCTCGTTCACTTGATTTGTTGGCAGATTTTCCAAATCGCCCAGGTCAAGAAATCGATCTACATCGTCCGGGCTACATGTTTGCGCTTTCAACTCCTGAAGACGTTGCACTATTTGAGAAATCAACTGCGCTGCATATTGCCGCTGGCGTGGAATCTCGAATGCTGACTCCAGAAGAAGCTAAAGAACTAAGTCCAATTCTTGAAATTGATGGAATCTTGGCAGCCTCTTTTACTCCTAACGATGGTTACTGCACACCAGAATCTGTTGTGCTTGGCTACGCATCAGGTGCTCGCAAGCATGGTGCCACGGTTATGACACATACCGAAGCCACTGACATTGAAGTAGTTGACGGACAGATTGTTAGCGTCACAACTTCAGCAGGCAAAGTTAAGACCAAAACTGTTATCAACTGTGCTGGTGCTTGGTCACCAACCATTGGTGCGATGGTTGGTTTGGAAATCCCAGTTCAGCCGTTGCGTCGCGAACTTTTGATCACCGAACCTTTGACTGCAGATTTTGATGACGTACCAAAAGATATGCCGTTCACTATTGATTACTCAACGTCGCTTTATTGGCACCGCGAAGGCAACGCCATGCTGATGGGCTTTTCAGATAAGACTGTTGATTACTCTTGGGACATCAGGCGGGATCCAAACTTCTTGGAAAAGATTGGTGAGCTTGCTGATGTTCGCGCACCTCGCTTACTTGAACTTGGCGCCGCAAGTGGCTGGGCGGGTCTCTATGACGTAGCTCCAGATCACAACGCAATCATGGGTGAGTGGGAAGGCGTTTCACGATTCTTGTACGCAACCGGATTTAGCGGCCACGGCTTCCTGCAAGGCCCAGCAATCGGAGAAATCTTGCGCGACATGTATCTAGGCAAGACGCCATTCGTTGACATTGCACCATTGAGTAACGATCGATTCTCATCCGGCGGGGAACTTCGCCCAGAAAAAAACATCGTCTAGTCTCCATGTCTTCATTGAGCCAATGGCTAAAGCCATCACGTACAGTTCCCACAACTTCGTGGAGCGCATCTGGCTCGATGTGGAAAGCAAAGCCAAAAACATTTTTCTATTTGATGTTAGGTAACTGGCTCTACGGCACGGGTGAAGCAATCCTGATCAAAGCTGATATTGGTCAATCTCCTGGAACTGTGCTGGCACAGGGAATCCAAAACATCACTGGCGACACCATTGGCTGGACGAGTTTCTACATTTCAATCGGCGTTATGTTTCTGTGGATTCCATTAAAGAACAAAGTTGGAATTGGAACCGTTTTAAACATCATTTTCGTTTCAGTTGCAATTGATGTGATGATGCCGTTCTTCCCAAGCCCAGACAGCTATGCAGTTTCAGTTGTGATGGTAATCATCGGAATTTTGGTAATTGGGCTTGGCAGTGCTTTCTATATCCCAAGCAACTTAGGTCCGGGCCCGCGCGATGGCTTGATGACTGGTTTGCATTACCGAACTGGGATCCCAATCGGCCGAGTACGTTTTGTAATTGAGGCCGCCTTCTTGCTTGCAGGTTGGTTACTAGGTGGCTCTGTCGGACTTGGCACAGTCCTTGTTACTGTCCTAGTTGGCGAAGTCGTCGCAATTTTCTTTGGAATTGTGAGCCGAGTCAGTAAGCCAGCGGCTTAGCTGATGGCATCATTTGGGCAATGGTTAAGACCAGCTTTAACTGTTCCAAAAACCTCTTGGTCTGCGGGGGATTCAAATTGGAAAGTCTCCCCAAAAACTTTTTTCGTTTTGATTTTGGGTCTGTGGCTTTTTGGTACCGGTGAGGCCCTATTAATTGATGCCAGCATTGGTCAGTCACCTTGGACAGTTTTGGCAGATGGTTTAGCAAAAACCTTAGGCATGACGATCGGGCAAACTACTTTCTTAACCTCGGTAATTGTGTTGCTACTTTGGATACCGCTAAAGCGTCGGCCGGGTCTTGGAACAGTGATGAACATCTTGGTGATTGCAGTTGCCATTGATGTGATGATTCCAATTCTGCCTTCACCTGAAAACGTTGTTGCCCAGACCGTTCAAGTTCTATTTGGAATCTTGTTGACTGGAATTGCTAGTGCGCTATACATAACTTGCAATGTTGGACCTGGCCCACGCGATGGATTAATGACCGGTCTGAATGAAAAAACTGGAGTGCGGGTTGGCCGAGTTAGAACCGGAATTGAAGTTGTTGTTTTAACCATTGGTTGGTTACTTGGTGGAGTAGTCGGCATCGGTACATTGTTATTTGCGTTACTGATCGGACAGAGTGTGGCAATTGCATTTGGACTGGTTGAACGAATCAGTCCACAAACTTCCTAGTTACTTCGCTTCTTCAAATTCAGGTAACGGTTCATGTGCCTTTTGTTCGCGCGCGCGTTGGGCAACCACAATTCCCACCAACATCACAGCGCCGCCTAGCAATTGAACAGGTGTAAGGATTTCACCCAAAACAATCCAAGCGAAAATTGCTGCAATCGGTGGCTCGGTCATTCCCATAATGCTTGCCCCTGCACCACCGATGTGTCGGATGGAATGAATTACTAAAACATATGGAACTAGAGTTCCGAGAATCACCATGGATGCGAAGAACGGCCAGATCGGGTAGACATTTGTCCCACCTTCGAATGGCGTCACCTGTGCTTGCAGTGCCTGCCAAGGGAAGGTAGTCCATGGGCGAAGAATTGCGAAGAACAAAGTGGCAAATCCAAATGCCCACATCAATAGTGAAACCGGATCGCGGCGCTGGCTTGCTTTGTCACCCAAGATGTACATAACGATAAGAGCCATCATCGACATCAGGGCGAAGATCACACCGAGTCGATTCAAGGTAAAGCCGAGCCAAACTTGAGCAACCATAGCTAGTCCAACAACTGCAAGACCCAGACCAAGCCACACAGTGTTTCGAACATTTTGCTTCATTACGAATCGGGCGTACAAAACTACAAAGATTGGCGCCATGAATTCGATTAGCAAACTAATGGTGATTGGCATCCGAGAAATGGATTCGTAATAGAACCATTGACACATGGCTACGCCAACAATCCCGTAACCGGCTAGTAGACCAGCTTCCTTAAGATCAATTCGGAAGGCTTTTCGATTCGTTAAGGCAACAAATCCAAAAAGTAAAAGTGCAGTCACCGTAGCTCGAAATTGCGAAACCCGAATTGGGTCTCCAACCTCTTGCAAAATGACTTTTGCGATCGTTCCGTTCAGAGCCCAAGCTGTAGCCGCTGCCAAGTAAAGGGAGTACCCCAACTTGGCATTCTTCTCATGTGCTTTTTTGTGTTTAGACATTGGCAAGGAAACCTGGAATTTTAGCTTTCTCAAAGGTGGGCATATTGGAAAATCTGGATCTGATTTAGACCCTAGCAGGTCGTCAGTGCCTATTTTTAAAGGAAAAGCGCTCGAATGAAAGGGAGAAAAAAGGGAGATACGTTCACCTTGCGTTTACCTTCAGGAAAGTGTCAGTTTGCCAACTCTGAATACTTTGAATCCAGTGAGAAGTTCTCCTACCGAAAGGAATAAGGCAAATGCCTCGTTTTAACCTGAAAGTAGCAGCAGTGGTAATCCCAGCTGCACTACTTCTAGCCGCCTGTGGTGGCACAAACGCCGATACTGAAGGCGCAGCTTCTGCACCAGCCGCATCTGCATCTGAAATTCGTATCGATGGTTCTTCAACTGTAGCTCCGCTATCCGCAGCTGCTGGTGAATTATTCAAGGCAGAAAATGCCGATGTAAACGTTTCCGTAGGTACTTCCGGTACCGGTGGCGGCTTCAAGAAGTTCTGCGCTGGCGAAACTGACATCTCAAACGCTTCACGTGCAATCAAAGATGAAGAAGCAGCCGAATGTGCAGCAGCTGGAATTGAATTCACAGAAATCGTAGTTGCAAATGATGCACTAACAATCGTTGTAAACAAAGAAAACGATTGGGCCACTTGCCTAACTGTGGAAGAACTAAACAAGATGTGGGCGCCAGAAGCTGAAGGCACCGTTACATCTTGGTCACAGATCCGTGCCGGCTTCCCGGATGTACCACTTGATCTTTACGGTGCAGGAACTGACTCCGGAACTTTTGATTACTTTACAAAGGCAATCAATGGTGAAGAAGGCGCATCCCGCACTGACTACAATCCAACCGAAGACGACAACGTAACAGTTCAGGGTGTTGAAGGCGCACAGGGTGCACTTGGATACTTCGGACTTTCATACTACGAAGAAAACATGGACAAGCTAATCGCAGTTGAAATAGATGGTGGCGCAGGCTGTGTTGCACCTTCAATTGAAACCGCACAAGCTGGAACATACGCTCCACTTTCACGTCCACTATTCATCTATGTAAGCAAGGCAGCCGCAGCTCGCCCAGAGGTCCTAGCCTTTGCCGAGTTCTTTGTTGCCAATGATGAAGCGATCACAACCAAGGCACTATTCGTGCCACTTAGCCCAGAGCAAGTTACAGCTGCCCAAGCCGCAGTTGCTGGACTTAAGTAAATAAAGGTGAATTTTGGCCCGGTGGGATACTCCTACCGGGCCAAAATTACGTCGGGTAGCCTAAACCTAGGTGCCAAAAGAACCAACAAGAGAGTGCAGATTTCATTGCTATGAGCGAGTTACGCAGCAGCACGAGAGTTGAAGATTTCTCGCTTCGTCGCTCTTCACCGCGTATTGGTGAGCGAGTAATTCGTGGGACTCTTTTTAGTGCGTCAGCTTTCTCTGTCTTAATCACAATTGGCATCGTCTGGTCACTTCTAGTTCCAGCAATTGAGTTTTTCCGACAAGTTCCAATTATGGATTTCTTGACTGGCACAAGATGGGCGCCAAGATTCGTTCCAGCTAGTTTCGGTGTAGTGCCACTCCTTGTCGGAACGCTTTGGACAACCGGTATTGCACTGCTTGTTGCGGTGCCGTTCGGATTAGGTTCAGCAATGTACTTATCCGAATACGCAAGTGACAAAACTCGCCGCCGCCTCAAGCCAGTTGTAGAGCTATTGGCTGGTATTCCAACTGTTGTTTATGGTTTCTTTGCCATTGAGTTTGTGACTCGAGTAGTCCTTAAGGACTGGATGGGTCTGACTGTAGGAACCTTCAGTGTTTTGTCAGCGGGGCTGGTGATGGGTGTAATGATCATCCCAACCGTTGCTTCACTATCTGAAGACGCACTGTCTGCTGTTCCACTTGCAATGCGACAAGGATCTTTTGCCCTTGGTGCCAACAAGATGCAAACTACATTGCGCGTAGTTTTTCCAGCAGCATTTTCTGGAATCGCAGCTGCTGTAGTGCTCGGAATTTCTCGAGCAGTTGGCGAAACCATGATTGTGGCGTTGGCCGCTGGAAACAAACCAAACATTTCAAGTAACCCGCTTGAAGGTGCGCAAACCATGACTGGCTTTATTGCCAATGCTGCACTTGGTGACTCCCGAGTCGGTTCATTGCAGTACGACACCTTGTTCGCAGTCGGATTGTTATTGTTCACAATTACTTTGATTATCAACTTCATAAGCATTCGCTTGGTCCGCCGATATCGGGAGGCCTACTAATGACGACGATTGCTAATTGGAACATTGATGGCAAGAGCCATGAAAAGAACTTTAAATCCATTGTGTTCTTGGGTGTACTTTGGCTCAGCCTGTTCGTGGCTTTCCTGTTCCTGATCATTCTTTTGGTAACTACCGCTATGAACGGCTGGGGTCGTTATGACCTTCGACTTTTCACCACTTACAACAACACCACACCGGCGGATGCGGGTGCCCGAGCTGCAATTCTTGGCTCGCTCTTTGTCGTTTCAGTAACCGCCCTGATGGCTATTCCAGTTGGAATTGCAGCTGCTGTTTACTTAGAGGAATTTGCTGACCGTACTAAATGGTTTAACAAGGTCATTGAATTGAACATTCAAAACTTGGCTGCCGTTCCAGCAATTCTTTACGGTATGTTGACGCTCGGAATTCTTACCCTTTTTGGACTCAAGAATAAGAATGTTGTAATTGGTGGCTCGTTAGCACTGGCCCTTTTGATTTTGCCCGTAGTTATTTTGACCACGAGAGAAGCTTTGCGCGCTGTGCCACAGGAGATCCGTGATGGCTCGCTGGCACTTGGTGCCACAGAAGTGCAGACCGTAACTAAGCAAACTTTGCCAGCTGCAATACCTGGTATTGCAACCGGAACAATTCTTGCGGTTTCTCGCGCTATCGGCGAAGCAGCTCCGCTCCTTCTCTTGGGTGCATTGGTATTCATTACTTATGATCCAAACGGTTTGCTTGCTGGATTCACCACGATGCCGATCCAGATCTTTAGTTGGACTAGTGCCGCACAAGAAGAGTTCAAGCAAGTGGCAGCAGCTGCAAGCATGCTGCTGCTTTTGATTCTTTTGAGTATGAACGGTCTAGCAATTTATATTCGAAACAAATTCGCGAAGCGCTGGTAGGAGATAACCATGACATCAGAATCCCAAGGTCTAAGCCGAGGTATGCACTTAGGTGGCTCTTCTCGAGGCGAAATTGTGCAGCCAATTATGGAGCTTCGTAACCTAAACGTTTACTACGGTGACTTCCACGCAGTTCGCGATATCTCGCTTGATGTCGGCGCCCATCAAATCACCGCGTTTATTGGCCCTTCAGGTTGCGGTAAGTCGACAGTGCTTCGCTGCTTGAATCGCACAAATGATTTGGTACCGAGTGCTCGAGTAACCGGTGGCATTGACTACCGTGGGCACGACCTATACGGCCCAACTGTTGATCCGATCGAAGTTCGCCGCAGAGTTGGCATGGTTTTTCAGAAGCCAAACCCATTCCCGAAATCAATCTTCGACAACATTGCTTACGGTCCACGAGTAACTGGAATGA
>JBIIZV010000094.1:0-4248 GCA_044346095.1 Candidatus Nanopelagicales bacterium | reverse complement strand
ATCTCGAAGTGCGCGCGCTACAGCCTTGAATTGCGCTTCACTTACGTGGTGGGCATTACGTCCACTCAAGATTCGAATGTGAATGCAAATCTGTGCGGTAGCAATAATTGATTCCCAGATGTGACGTATCAGGGTCGTGTCAAAAGTTCCAATTAATTCCACGATCTCTGGCTGATCATGAACCAAGTAAGGACGACCGGATAGGTCCACTGCTGCATGGCAGGCAGTTTCATCTAGTGGCACGTAGGCGTCGCCAAATCTACGAATGCCTACCTTGTCACCAAGTGCAGTTCGGATTGCTTCACCAACAGCAAGAGATGTGTCTTCAACTGTGTGATGTGAGTCCACGTCTACATCACCCGTAGTCCGCACCTTTAGGTCAAAGCCACCATGACGTCCTAACTGAGAAAGCATGTGATCATAAAAAGGCACGCCAGTTTCGATATCGATCTGTCCAGTGCCATCTAAGTTAAGTTCAACTAGAACTGAGCTTTCTTTAGTGGTGCGTTCAATGCGTGCAGTGCGTGCCATCTGATTACTTTCCGTTAGTTCGATTAGTTACTTGACTTAATGCGGTCTTAAAAGCTTGGTTTTCTTCTGGAGTTCCAATACTGACTCGCAACCAACCATTTGGGCCAGTCTGGCGAATCAATACACCTTGCTCAACTAATTGTTCCCATACCTGGTTGCGATCTCCAAATGTTCCAAAGAGCAGGAAGTTTGCGCCGCTTGGAGCCACTTCAAAGCCTTGGTCATTGAGCCAAGACGCTAGGTCATCTCGCTCTTTGCGAAGCAAGGTCAACTGGCTTTGCAGCTGTTCACTGAATCGCAGGGCGACGCGAGCGACAGCTTGAGTAACTGTTGACAGGTGGTACGGAAGGCGAACCAATTGAATTGCTTCAACGATTTCAGGGCTTGTTGCTGCGTATCCAACTCGAGCTCCGGCATAAGAAAACGCTTTACTCATTGTGCGAACTACTACTAATCGAGGATTACTTTTCAATCTGGAAACCGCAGATGGAGTTCCGGCTGGCCGGAATTCGGCATAAGCCTCATCCACTACTACTACCCCAGCAAAGTTTGCTAGCAAATAATCAATGTCTGACATGTCAATGATTGTGCCCGTTGGATTGTTAGGTGAAGTCAGAACTATTAGGTCTGGATTCAAAGCCAGTGCACTATCGATAACTGACTTATCGATAGTGAAATCTTCGTTCCTCGGCACACTCAAATACTTGGTAAATGAATTTCGGCAATAGTCCTCGTACATCGAATACGTGGGATCAAAAGCGACCAAAGACTTATCTGGGCCACCAAAAAGCTGGAGTAGTTGCTGCATTACTTCATTAGAACCATTTGCTGGCCAGATGTTATTCGCAGACAAACTAACTTGGCTTTCAGCGTTTAAGTAATCCGCTAGGTCAGCACGCAATTCATTGGCATCACGATCAGGATATCGATTTAGATTTGGACCTAGAGCTGAAACTGCTTTGGCTAGTTCTGCCACAAGCTCAGGTGACGGGCCAAACGGATTTTCATTTGTGTTTAGGCGCACTGGAACATCAATTTGAGGCGCGCCGTATGGTGATCGGCCAACTAGATCTTTGCGAATCGGAAGGTCTGTCATTTCGCACGAACTTCAATCGCTGCTGCGTGACCCGGTAAGCCTTCCGAGTTAGCAAGCGTGATCACAGTCTGTGCAATGTCACTAAGCGCAGCTTCGTTGTACTCAACGTAGTGAACGCCTCGTAAGAATGACTGAACTGAAAGTCCAGATGAGTGGCAAGCACAGCCGCCAGTTGGCAAAACGTGATTTGATCCGGCCGCATAATCACCAAGTGACACTGGCGACCAATCACCAACAAAGATTGCGCCAGCATTGTTTACTCTTCTGGCTACCTCAGATGCATTGCGTGTGTGAATTTCCAAGTGCTCGGCAGCATACGCATCCACAACATTTAGTCCATGATCTAAATCGTCAACTAAAACAAACGCGCTTTGCTGACCAGTTAGTGCAATCCGAATTCGATCTTTGTTCATAGTTAGCGGAACTAGGCGCTCTAGGCTGGCACGAACGTTCTTGATCAATTCTTCGCTATCAGTTACTAGAACTGATGCTGCTACTTCGTCGTGTTCAGCCTGGCTAATCAAGTCTGCAGCTACAAAATCTGGATTAGCTGAGTCATCAGCCAGGATTGCGATTTCAGTTGGCCCAGCTTCGGAATCGATTCCAATCAAACCCTTGAGCATTCGCTTTGCAGCAGTCACATACATGTTGCCTGGACCGGTAACTAGGTAAACAGGTTCGATTTCAATTTCGTCCGTTGCGCCGTAGGCCATCAATGCAATCGCTTGAGACCCACCGGCGGCATAAACTTCGGTCACGCCAAGCAAAGCGCAAGCGGCCAAAATTGTTGGGTGTGGCCATCCCCCAAAATCTTTTTGCGGTGGCGAACAAACCACTAAGGACTGCACTCCCGCAATTTGAGCTGGAACTACATTCATAATCACGCTGCTTGGATAAACATAAACTCCACCAGGAACATAAAGTCCAACGCGCTGAACTGGTAACCAGCGCTCGGAAACCGTTCCGCCTGGGGCAACAGTTACTGTGGTGTCACTTCGGCGCTGGTGTTCGTGAACTATGCGCACTCGAGCAATTGCATCAATAAGTGCTGCCTTGATCTTTGGATCTAGTTCAGCAAGCGACTTGTCAATAACTTCTTGTGGCACTCGGATTTGTGGGGCACGGACTCCGTCGAATTTTTCAGACCAGTCTTGAACTGCGGCAACCCCGCGGTCCCGGACGTCTTCAATGATTGGGCGGACTTGTTCAACGACTGAATCCAGGTCAAACTTCGCGCGCGGCACTAGATTTCGCAGATCCGAAGCTCGTCGGGATCCACCTCGCAAATCTAAGGTTGACAACATAACTCAAAGTTTAACTTGATTTCTTGGGCATAGGATTTGTTGCTATGGCCACAGGTACTCCAGCAACTAAATTGCTAAAGTCTGCCGGAATCGAATTCATCGAGCACGAGTACTCCCATGATCCCAATTCGACCTCATTTGGGCTTGAGGCTGCTGAAAAACTAGGCGTGGATCCAAATCGAGTGTTTAAAACTTTGATTGCCAATGTAGATGAAGCTTTCGCGGTTGCGATTGTTCCAGTCAATCAACAAGTAAGCCTAAAGTCACTGTCTCGTGCCTTAAACGCCAAGCGAGCAACTATGGCGGACCCGGCACAAGCCGCTCGCCTAACTGGATATGTGGTCGGTGGCATAAGTCCACTTGGGCAAAAGCGACTGCTAACCACAGTGATTGATGAATCAGCTAAACAGTTCGAAACAGTTCTGGTTAGCGGTGGCAGGCGTGGCTTTGATATTGAACTTTCACCAAATGATTTAGCAGAGCTTCTTTCGGCGATGTTTGCCGAGATTGCTAGTTAGTTTGTAAAACTGGCGCTTCTAAACAGGCTGCACCAAGCAAGGCTTTTAGATCTGCGAAAAGCGATGGGGATGGCGCAACTCTTAATTTGTCATCAGTTTTAACGGATACAAACTTGTCAGCCTGCACCACAGTTAAATGAACTTCAGTTGTGCCAGGATGCGCAATAAGGATTTGGCGCAATGAATCCATTACTGCTGCGTTTACGCGAGTTTCTGGAATGTAGACGTTTACTGGACCTGAGTAAGCGGCGCTGATGTCTGGAACTGATACTTCGAGAGCAGCAACTCGTGGGCCTTCATCATCACGCTTATCAATTCGAACTTTCATCAACAAAATCGCATCGTCATTAAGTAGCGTCGCAAACTTAGTAAACGTGTTTGGCCAAACCATGACTTCGACAACGCCTTCAAGATCCTCAAGCGCCACAATCGCCCAGCGATCACCTGATCGTTTTGTGGTCTTAAGTTGCACGCTACTTACTAGTCCGCCGAGCGTGACTACCGCTCCATCTGAGGCATCTGCAACGCCAGAGATTGGCATTGAGGTACTCATTGCCAAAACATGTTCAACACCAAATAGTGGATGGTCGCTAACGTATAAGCCAAGCATGTCTCGCTCTTGGGCAAGCAAAGTTTTCTTATCCCACTCATCTAATGAGATGTTGACTTCGATGCCACCGATTGAATCGTCCGAAAAATCATCTGAGGATCCAAACAGATCGAATTGACCGATTGCTTCAGCTTTTTTGGTATCCAAAACTGAATCTACAGATTCAACGTGTACCGCAAACAAGCCGCG
>JBIIZV010000093.1:0-4314 GCA_044346095.1 Candidatus Nanopelagicales bacterium | reverse complement strand
TGCTTCGTCCAGCAGCTCCAGGTACTGGTGTTATTGCTGGTGGACCAGTTCGCGCGGTACTTGAGTGCGCTGGAATCCATGACGTTCTTTCCAAGTCACTTGGATCTGACAATGCAATCAACATCGTTCACGCAACTGTTGCTGCACTAAAGATGCTAGAACGCCCAGAGCAGGTTGCTGCTCGCCGTGGTCTGCCGCTTGATCAGGTTGCTCCGGCTGCCTTACTTCGTGCGAATGCAGAAAAGGTTGGTGCGTAATGGCACAGCTAAAGGTCACTCAGTTGAAGTCTGAAATTGGCGGCAAGCAGAATCAGCGCGACACATTGCGCTCACTTGGCTTGAAGCGAATTGGCGACACTGTTGTTAAAGAAGATCGCCCAGAAATTCGTGGCATGGTTAACACCGTTCGTCACTTGGTCAGTGTTGAGGAGGTTAAGTAACCATGACACTTAAGGTTCATCATCTTCGCCCGGCTCCGGGTAGCAAGACTGCCAAGACACGCGTAGGCCGTGGTGAAGGTAGCAAGGGTAAGACAGCAGGTCGCGGTACCAAGGGTACAAAGGCTCGCTATCAAGTTCCGGCTCGCTTCGAGGGTGGTCAAATGCCACTTCACATGCGTACTCCAAAGCTAAAGGGATTCAAGAATCCATTTGGAACTGAGTACCAGGTCGTTAACGTAGCTCAAATCAACGCACTATTTCCAAAGGGCGGCGACGTAACAATTGCAGACCTTGTAAAGGCTGGAGCTGTCCGCAAGGGCGAACTAGTTAAGGTGCTTGGCCAGGGCGACATCACAGTTTCCGTAAAGGTAACTGCTAATGCTTTCTCAGAATCAGCTAAGGCAAAGATTGCTGCAGCTGGTGGTTCCGTAACCCAGATCTGATGCGTTTGACTTCGACAGCAAGTATGAGGCTGTCGAAGTCAAACGTTTTTCAAATCAGTTAACTAAAAGGAGGCAACAGTGCTTAGTGCATTCGCAGCCGCATTCCGGACTCCGGACCTGCGTCGCAAACTGTTGTTTACTTTGGGCATCATTGGCGTATTCCGCCTTGGTTCGGTAGTTCCAGCTCCTGGCGTTAGTTACACCGCGGTTCAAACTTGTGTTGATTCAGTTCAAGACAACTCAATCTACGGTCTGATTAACCTATTCAGTGGTGGCGCACTGTTGCAGCTATCTGTGTTTGCGCTTGGCATCATGCCTTACATCACAGCAAGCATCATTATTCAGTTGCTTACCGTTGTTATTCCTCGCCTAGAAACTTTGAAAAAAGAAGGCTCATCCGGACAAGCAAAGATTACGCAGTACACCCGTTACTTAACTATTGGTCTAGCGGTACTGCAGTCCACAACCATCATCACCTTGGCTCGTACTCCAGGACGTTTGTTCCAGGGATGTAACGAACAACTTTTGCCTAACCAGTCGATTCAAATGTTGTTAACCATCGTTGTGGTTATGACTGCTGGAACTGCACTGATCATGTGGTTCGGTGAATTGATTACAGACCGTGGCGTTGGAAACGGTATGTCGATTTTGATTTTCGCATCGATCATTTCCTCGTTCCCAGGTCAGCTATTCTCCATCTTCACAATCGATGGTTCGCTAAAGTTCCTATCCGTGATGTTGGTAATTGGTCTAACCATCGTCGCCATTGTTTTCGTTGAACAAGCGCAGCGACGAATTCCAGTTCAGTATGCGAAGCGTCAAGTTGGTCGCAAGTCATACGGTGGCACTTCGACTTACTTGCCAATCAAGGTAAACCAGGCTGGCATCATCCCGGTTATCTTTGCATCTTCCTTGCTTTACATTCCGTCTTTGATTGTTCAGCTGACTGGTTCAGAAGCAGACTGGGCGCAATGGGTTGCCACCAACATGGATCCAGGCCGAGCCGGATACCTAACCCTTAACTTCCTATTGATTCTTTTCTTTGCATACTTCTATGTATCGATCACTTTCAACCCTGAAGAAACTGCTGACAACATGAAGCAGTACGGCGGATTCATTCCTGGCATCCGTGCCGGAAAGCCAACTGCTGACTACCTTGCCTATGTTTTGAACCGCATCACACTGCCAGGTGCTTTGTACCTTGCAACCATTGCAACTTTGCCTTACTTAGCGTTTGAAGCACTTGGAGTTGGCTCACGTTTTGCATTCGGTGGAACAAGTATCTTGATCATCGTCGGTGTAGCTCTAGACACCGTGAAGCAAATTGAAAGCCAATTGCAACAGCGCAATTACGAAGGCTTCCTGAAGTAATGCGCCTGCTCATCATGGGGCCACCAGGAGCTGGCAAAGGTACTCAAGCAGCCATGATCTGCGAAGAGTTTGGAATTCCACACGTATCAACTGGCGATCTATTTCGTTTGAACCTGACGCAGGGAACCGCACTAGGTCAAGAAGCTAAGAAGTACATGGATGCTGGCGAGTACGTTCCAGATTCGGTTACTAATGGCATGGTTCGCGAACGTCTTAAGGATGCAGATACCAAAGCTGGATTCTTGCTAGATGGCTACCCACGCACTGTTGCCCAAGTCGCAGAACTGGATGGCATGCTCAGCAAGACGCCACTAGATCGCGTAATCGAGTTAACCGCTGACACTGATGAAGTAGTGAAGCGATTACTTGGTCGTGCAATTGAACAAGGTCGCGCAGATGACACTGAAGATGTAATTCGTCGCCGTCTTGAAGTTTATGAAGAGCAAACAGCTCCACTAACTGCGCTCTACAAGTCACGTGGACTGTTAGTTCAAGTTGATGGCCTTGGTTCCGTTGAAGAAGTTACTGCGCGAATCTCTGCTGCGTTAAATAGTTAGTAGGGCCAAATGTTTGGTCGCAAAAGTAAATTCGAAATCAAAACACCTGATCAATTTTTATTGATGCGTAAAGCTGGACTTGTTGTCGCAGATGTACTTGCTCGCATGCAAGTTGAAGCAGTTCCTGGCGTCACGACAGAACAACTTGATCGCATTGCTCGCGAAATGTTAAAAGCTGCTGGAGCTGAATCATCTTTCCTTGGTTACTTTGGTTACCCATCAGTTATTTGCGCATCAGTAAATGAAGAGGTTGTGCACGCAATTCCTAATCCTCGAACGCTGCAAGATGGTGACATTCTTTCGGTTGACTTTGGTGCAATCGTCGAAGGCTGGAATGGCGACGCTGCAGTAACAATTGAAATCGGTTCACTGATTGAAAAACAAACTGCGCTGAGCCAAACAACTGAACTTTCGATGTGGGCTGGATTATCTAAAGCTGTTGCAGGTAATCGACTTTCTGACATTAGTCACGCAGTTGAAAAAACAATTCGCGCTGCAGGTCCGTACGGAATTTTAGAAGAGTACGGCGGTCATGGAATTGGAACCAAAATGCATATGGACCCACTCGTTCCTAATTACGGTGAGCCAGGGCATGGACCTGAGTTAGTCGTAGGCATGGCACTTGCGATTGAACCGATGGCAACTTTAGGCAGTCGTCACGTGCGAACTCTTGAAGATGATTGGACCGTTGTAACCACTGATGGTTCCCGCGCTGCGCACTGGGAACACACCGTTGCAATCACCGAAGAAGGACCGTGGGTACTCACTGCTCATGATGGGGGAGCCGCCTATTTCCAGGCCCATGGAATCCCTAGTCCAGCTGCAAAATACGCAGTTTAATTGAGTAATTGACCGAGATCCGGCTAATTGGGTCAGGCCAAAACTAGAAAAACCCTTATTTCAATGGGGGGTCAATCCCAGGATTTCATGTTTTGCAGGGTATTGCCGTAACATCGGACGTCGGTCCTCTTGCAATTCCGTAAGAGAGCCGCTTCCAAGGGAGTACAAGACCTTTATGGCCAAAAAAGACGGCGCCATCGAAATCGAGGGCACTATCACCGAGGCTCTGCCGAACGCTATGTTCCGCGTAGAACTCGAAAATGGTCACAAAGTACTTGCACACATCTCTGGCAAGATGCGAATGCACTACATCCGTATCCTGCCTGATGACAAAGTTGTTGTGGAGCTATCTCCATACGATTTAACCCGTGGACGAATTGTCTACCGCTACAAGTGATCAGGATCTAAAAAGTGAAGGTTAATCCCTCAGTTAAGCCAATGTGCGACAAGTGCAAAGTCATTCGTCGTCATGGTGTAGTCATGGTTATTTGCGAAAACCCACGCCACAAACAGCGTCAGGGATAAGCAGTATTCAATTGGTTTAGCCCAAAAGCTAAACAACGACATAAGACGATCACCCGATCCCGAATGAACGCGTGCGTGAGTTCGGAACGACACTCTCAGGTGTGTAAAGGCTGAGAACCTTGTCAGGCGGCAAGGAATG
>JBIIZV010000092.1:0-4320 GCA_044346095.1 Candidatus Nanopelagicales bacterium | reverse complement strand
GTTTGGGCAGCCCTTGCGGTTTTGTTGAACTACAAGATGCGCTGGGAAGAAGTCATGCTTTCGAAGAAGTACAAAGGCTACGCCCAGTACATGGCTACTGTTCCGGCACTTATCCCAGGTCTTAAGCGCAGTAAGTAGCATCCATTCAAAGCCTTTGCTTCATATCTATATGTGCATCCAAATGATTGAGTAACCAATCATTTAATTAGATGCGAAATCCCCGAGTTAAGGGCAATTTCGACCTATGGCTAAATCCACGATTTAGTTCTGATATTCCTACAAAACCAATGCAGGACTATGTTAATCTCCTAACAAAAGTTTCTTACGATAACTATCAATAGGGGGCCTGGAGCGCATGCCAGTCTTTAGCAATACAAATGTTGATTACGGACCCTCTCATAATCTGCGCCTAGTCCGCGCCCGAGTACCAATGCGCGATGGCATTTGCCTCAATGTAGCCGTGTATCTGCCCAGAGACGCAACGGGACCAATTCCAGCGGTCATGGAGCTAACCCCTTACACAATCGATCATGCCCATGGAGATGGTCAGTATTTTCCCAAGCGCGGATTGGCATATGTAGTGGCAGATGTTCGGGGCAGAGGGGACTCTGAAGGTGATTTCACCCCGACTCTAAATGACGCATTTGATGGGTTTGATCTAATCGACTGGATCGCAAAGCAAGAATGGAATGATGGCCGAGTCGTTATGTTCGGCGGTTCCTATACGGGCCAAAATCAATGGCTGATTCTTGGGCAAAAGCATCCTGCCGTTGTGGCCATTTCGCCAGCAGCAGCGTTTGCAACTGGAATTGATATTCCGCGTGGTGGAGTTCCAAATATTTACGACGCAAAGTGGCTGGCAATGGTTTGGGGCCATGCTTTGTACTCACAATCTGGTGCTGACAATGGAATCTGGGCACAAGAAATTCGCCAAGCTATTGCGCAGGGGCGACCGGTGTGGACTGCTGGCGAAGGTTTTGGTATTTCATTCAGCAATGTACTAAGAAGGTTTGTCGAAGAACCTGGTTTAGAAAACTGGTCAGACATGTATTCAAGTGATGACGAGTTGAAGGGCATCGAAGTGCCTGTCCTTACTATTACTGGAACTCACGACGACTGCATGCCAGGAACTATTTACCACTGGCAGCGCTATGAACGACTAGCATCCGATACCGCGCTGGCAAAAAGCCATTTAGTTATAGGCCCTTGGGACCATGCTGGAACTGACTCTGGCAATAATTCGGTAGGTGAACTTCAGTTTGCAGAAGCGGCTAGGTTGCCGATTAGAGAATTGCGCACTGATTGGTTTCGTCACATATTGTTCGGTGATGCTTTGCCAGAAATTCTGTCTGATCGCTTTGTTTACTATGTGGCCGGAACTGAAGAGTGGCGAACAAATTCTTCATTAGAAGCAGCAACACAGAACTACATGGAGTTAAATCTCAAGTCCTTGCCAGGAAAAAATGACGTATTTCATTCGGGTTGGCTGACACCTGAACCAGTTGATGGTCCAGAGTATGAAATCAATTTGGACCCCAAAGACTCTCGCGCACTGGATTTGGAACTCATTCCGCGACCGGGTGCAACTGTTGATAATCCATTGTTCGCCCAGGCATACAACAGTTTGCTGATGACGCAGGGTGGAAACGACCCAACAAATCAGATTTTTACAGTAACCGTGGATGGAAATGGATTGATTTATCATTCGGATCCCCTTGAAGCACCAGTGACAATGGTGGGAAAACCAAAGCTAAGCCTTGAGATTATTCCTGACCAACCAGAAGCAGATCTTTCGGTTTTGCTTCACGAGATTCGACCAGATGGATCCTCAATATTCCTATCAAGTGAATTAGCTAGATTGAGCAGATTCAATACGACCACACAAGGATCATTACTTGTCGGGGAACGCAATGTAATTGTGCTAGATGATTTCAGGTTATGTTCTCGTGCAATCGCCAAAGGATCACGCTTGCGCCTAACAATTAGATCGCCATGGTCCGCTTTAATCATCCCTAACGGAGATGGACTGCTGAATCATCCAGCAGTAAATCTAAGGGTGCTACACAGCAAGGATTCCCCGACAAAGCTGATCATGCCATTAGGTGACTAGGTAACTAGGTAAAAAGTCTCAACCAAACTGACAAGAAGAACAATTAAGAAGCGAGCAATTTAGATGTTAAAAGTTATGTGGTTCTTGAAGCGCGCCGAAGGCCTTTCATTGGAAGAATTTACTTCCTGGTGGGAAGAGCACTTGCACATGATTGCTGAAAAGCAAAAGCCACAACTAGTTAAATACACCGTAAACATCCGGACATCGGATGACGATAACTGGGCAGGTAAACCAGCAGCTGACTGTGAATGGGATGGTGTCGCAGAGCAGTGGTTTAGTTCAGAAGAAGCATTTGAGGAAGTGTATGGCAGGCCAACAGCTTCAGAATCACGTGAAGATACTTTGGCACATGTTTCCCGATTCGAAAGAATAGTAGTGCGCGAGATCGAAGTACTGTAATGAGCGATGTTTCTACTGCTGAACTAGTGCAGCTCGCTGATATTGACGATGTCCCTTGGGACACCACGGTAGATGTTGTAGTAGCCGGATCGGGAGCTGCTGGTTGGTCGGCAGCGATTGCTGCTGCTCTACAAGGTTCATCAGTTTTGGTGCTTGAGAAAGAAAGTTCTATAGGTGGCACAACTGCAAAAGCAGGAGGCGGAACTGATGAAATTGCCAGTACATGGTTTTGGATCTGTAATCATCCTTGGCTTAAGGAACTCGGAATTACCGAATCCAAGGATGAAACACTGCGATACCTAGCTCGACTATCACGTCCTGAATTGTTTAACCCCGATTCGCCAAACTTAGGATTGCCCCAGGATGAGTATGAGCTCCTTGTGACTTTTTATGATCGAGGATCGGAAGCAATTGGCGCACTAAGTGATTGTGGCGCACTGCCATTGCGACCACTCGAAGAAACTTTGGACTATTACGCCGATCTACCTGAAAACAAGACGCCAAAGGGCAGGGGACTGTATTTCGCTCGCAACGATGGTTCTGAAGGGACCGGCGCAGACATTGTCGAGTCTATGAAAAATGTTGCGGTTGAGCTAGGAGTGCAAGTTAGAACCTCTAGTCCAGTTCGCGGTGTAATTGTCGATGAAGAAGGTTCTGTTATTGGAGTTTCATCTGGAGATAGAGCAGCTCGAATGATGCTGGTGCGAAGCCTAAAGGGTGTCGTTATGGCAACAGGTGGCTTTACCCGAGATGTCGAATTAATTCGTTCCCATTTGCGAGGACCTGTTTTAGGCGGGCTAGCATCCGACGGAAACTCCGGTGACTTAGTTCGCATCTCTGGTGCATTAGGTCTAGACATCGCGAATATGAACGAAGCTTGGTATGCCCCTATGGTTCTTGATCTGGCGCCATATCCAGTTAGTGCAGCATTTAGGCTTCCCGGAGACAGCATGATCCTTGTAAATCGATTCGGTCAACGCGCAGTAAATGAGAAGACAACTTACAACGAAATGACTCGGGCTTTTTTCCAGTGGGACTCTGCGACTGCAAGCTATCCAAACTTTCCCTTGGTGATGATCTATGACGATTCAGTCTCACAGCGTTGTCGACAAATGCCAGGAGATGCGCCAGTAACTGACGGTGGCGGGAATCCGTTGCCGAGAACTCCAGGCGAAGGGCACGAAATAGTTGCACAAACCTGGGATGAACTAGCGCAAAAGATTGACGAGAAGCTTTCAAAGTTTCAAAACTTATTGCCTGGCGTTAAGTTATCCCGAGATTTTTCAAACGGACTTGCTGAAACGATTAGTCGCTGGAACACAATGTCAGATTCAGGAATTGACGAAGACTTCGCCCGCGGCGGAACAAGCACTGAACGACGGCGATCGGGTGAAGCGCGAGTCAATGATATGCCAAACCCAACGATGCATGGATTTGCGGAAACCGGACCTTACTACGCAGTAGTGCTGGTGCCTGGAACTTTGGACACAAAAGGTGGACCAAGAATCGATATCAATTCTCGACTATTGCGAAGTGATGGATCATTTGTTCCTGGACTTTATGGTGCTGGTAACTGCATAGCCTCACCTGCCGGACAAGCTTATTGGGCTGGCGGCACTACGTTAGGTTTAGCTGCCACGTTCGGATGGATTGCAGGTAATCATGCAGCAAATCGAAACGAAAGTGGCTAACCGAAGTGAGCTCCTCAAACCTCTATCGTGACGGAAAATGATTATTCATGAATGAATCACAGCCAGTAATACCCAACACTCCCATCAAAGAGGGTCGAGTTTCCTTCAATGGCTTCTCAA
>JBIIZV010000091.1:0-4335 GCA_044346095.1 Candidatus Nanopelagicales bacterium | reverse complement strand
GGTGCTGAAGGCGGCGAGGCTGTGATCATGGAGCCAGGAACTGGCAACATTTTGGCAATGGCTACGTATCCAACATTTGATCCAAACAACCCATTTGCAACAGACGATAAGTCAAAGCGAAATACTGCAGTAACTGACGTATTCGAACCGGGCTCCACCAGCAAAGTGATGACACTGGCTTCTGTTATTGAAGAAGGCGGCGCAAATGCTGGCACTCAGTACACAGTTGAAAATCGCTTGAGCCGCGGTGGTACTTCTTTCAAGGATTATGTAGATCATCCAACCTTGAGACTTACTTTGGCTGGTGTACTTGCTAAGTCAAGTAACATCGGAACGATTTTGGCTTCTGAGTCAATTGGCGAGAAGAAGTTGTATCAGTATCTGCAGAAGTTCGGCGTTGGCCAAACTACTGGCATGAATTTCCCTGGTGAAAGTCCTGGCAAACTGCCTGACATCAATGATGAAAATGAATGGTCTGCCACCACATTCCCAACTTTAGCTTTTGGTCAAGGCCTATCGGTTAATGCAGTTCAGGCCACTAGCGTGTTCGCAACGATTGCAAATGATGGCGTTCGCATGCTGCCTCGACTTATTGCAGGCTACTCAAACAGCGAAGGTGTTTACGAGCCAAGCAGAGTTGATGAAGGCGTTCGAGTCGTAAGTGCAGACACTGCAAAGACGGTTCGAGAAATGCTTGAGAGTGTTGTTTCGGCAGACGGAACCGCTAAGAATTTACAGATACCGGGCTATCGAGTTGGCGGCAAGACCGGCACTGCAAATAGATATGACGAAGCAAGTGGTGGATACAGCGGATACACATCCTCATTCATTGGAATGGCTCCAGCAGAAAAGCCAGCGCTTGTTATGAGCGTTAGCATTCACAATCCAAAGACCAGCACGTACGGAAGCGTTATTGCTGGACCAGTATTCAAAAAAGTTATGACTTACGCGCTTGCACACAAGAAGGTTCCACCTTCAACAACCAAGCCTCCCAAGCTTCCAGTTGAGTGGTAAGCGCGATGATCCGACCGAAAACTGATGGTTACGCGATCTCGCAACTTGCCACTTTAGTATCGGGATTGCACTCAGGTGAAGCAACAGTTTTTGGAATTACGCATGATTCCAGGTCGGTACAGCCTGGGGACCTTTACGTAGCCCTACTCGGTGCTAACAACCATGGCATTGATTTCATCGAAGAAGCGATTTCGAACGGAGCAGTTGCAGTTGCTTCAGATTCACATGGCGCGTCAATTGCTAAACAAAAAGGACTTCCAGTAATTGAGTTATCCAATGCCAGAGAAGACATGGCGAATTTGGCAGCGGAAGTTTATGGCCATCCTGAAAAGAAGTTAACTTTAACTGGCGTAACAGGAACCAATGGCAAGACCACTACGACTCACATTTTGCGTTCAATGTTTCTCGATGCAAATAAACAAGTTGGAGTTATTGGCACCCTAGGTACTTACTTAGGCGAAGAGCACTTACCTGGCGCCAGAACTACTCCTGAGTCCACTGATCTATACGCAACTTTGGCCCTTATGGCTGAGCGCGGAATCACTCACGTGTTTATGGAAGTCTCGAGTCACGCCCTTGCACTGAATCGGGTATCTGGGATCAAGTTTGATGTCGCAATCTTTACCAATCTGACACAAGATCATTTAGATTTTCATGGCTCCATGGAAAACTACTTTGCCGCTAAGGCGCTTCTATTTACGCCAGAATTTTCCAAGCAAGCAATAATCTGCATTGATGATGACTGGGGATTGAAACTCGCGGCGCAAACAAAGATTCCTGTTGTAACTATCGGTGCAAATGGTGATTGGAAAGCTGCGCGAGCTAATTCAAATTCAGATGGCATGACCACGCAGCAAATTGACATCAAGGATTCAAACTCGATTTCAATTTCTGTGAACATGCTTGGCTCATATAACGCTACTAATGCCGCCTGCGCTTTAGCTGCGAGCCAGTTACTAGGACTTCCAATGTCAGCAGGACTTGAATCCCTAAAGAAAGTTCGTTCAATCCCTGGCAGATTAGAGAAAGTTTCTATCGAAAGTCCTGGAACTGCAATTGTTGATTACGCTCATACTCCTGATGCGGTGGCCACTTTTCTGACCGTGATCAAGGATGCAAATCCAAAGCGAATCATTACGGTAATTGGCTGTGGCGGCGACCGTGATGCGCTAAAGCGACCACTCATGGGCAAAGTAGCAGCGCAACTTTCAGACATCGTCATTGTTACCGATGACAACCCAAGATCTGAAGATCCAGCCGCAATCCGTAGGGCAGTTATCAATGGCACAGCAGATTGCCCGGCTCAAGTGTTTGAAGTTGGTGATCGCAGGGTAGCAATATCTAAAGCACTCGAACTAGCCGATCTTGGCGATGTAATTGCCATCCTTGGAAAAGGGCACGAATCAGGCCAGGAGATTGCTGGCAAGGTCTTTCCGTTTGATGATCGCTTAGTTGTGAGTGAGGAGTCCAAGAATGTATGACCTAACGCTTGGACAAATTTGCGACATTGTTGGCGGCAAATTAATCGGTGACCCAACCATTAAAGTTTCTGGAATTTCTATTGATTCTCGATCCTGCAAAGCTGGTGATCTTTTCGCAGCGATTGTTGGCGAACGCGTTGATGGCCATGACTATGTAGCTCAAGCAATTAGTAGCGGAGCCAGTGCGCTGTTAACTTCCAAGCAAGTCGAAGGTTCACAAGTCATAGTTCCCGCTTCGCCTGATGCACTAGACCCAGTGATTTACGCAATTGCAAAGATTTCTTCGCATGTTAGGTCCTTGATGCGCGGAGTCGAAGTAATTGGCATTACCGGATCATCCGGAAAGACATCTACGAAAGACATGATTGGCCAAGTTTTGTCTCATGCTGCAACAACTCATGCGCCATCAGGGTCCCAGAACAATGAACTTGGTTTGCCGCTGACGTTGCTTTCTGCACCTCGAGATGTGAAGTATCTAGTGACAGAAATGGGAATGCGTGGACTTGGTCACATTACCTATCTTTGTGAATTAGCCCAACCAACAATTGGCGTAATTACTAATGTTGGTCGCGCCCACATTGGTGAAGTCGGCAGCATCGAAGGAATTGCAAAAGCTAAATCTGAATTGGTGCGAGCAATCCAGCCATCTGGTGTGGTCGTACTAAATGCTGATGATGAACGCGTTATGGCAATGCGTGAATTAACCGGAGCAACAGTCTTTACTTATGGTTTCGCTAGTACCGCTGATGTCAGAGCGGAAAACTTACAACTATCTGCATACGGCAGCTACAACTTCGATTTGGTTTATCGGGGCGAACGAATTCCCGCTTCGATTCCAATGCTTGGTGAACACAATGTTCTAAACGCTTTGGCTGCAGCAGCAGTTGGAATTGCAGTTGGAATGGAAGTTACTGACATTGCCCGAGCGCTAACGACTCTTAAGCAAATGAGTAAGTGGCGAATGGAAGTTCATCAGATTCCCGGCAACGTAACCATCATTAATGATGCTTACAACGCCAATCCGGAATCGATGACCGCTGCTTTGGAAACATTAACTGCGATTCCAGCCACGGGTAAAACTTTCGCAATTCTGGGCAAGATGCATGAATTGGGTAATGACAGTGATGCCATCCATGCGCAAATTGCAAAACTGGCAAGTGACTTAGGCGTAACTCAAGTCATAGCTGTAGGCGATGAAGCCAAGGCTTATGGGCTACCGGATCATGCAACTGACACCAAGAGCTCAGAGGGCAAGTCCCAAAAATCGGTGTGGTTACCCGATTTTGATAGTGCCTGCGACTACATTGTTAATGAAGTTAACTCTGGTGACATTTTGTTGTTCAAGGCTTCCCGAGCTGAACAATTTGAAGTGCTTGCCGATCGAATTGAAGTTCTTTTGCGCGCGAAGTGGGGCCAACAGTGAAGCTTGTAGTGCTAGCTGGCGCGTTAGCAACAATGTTCTCCCTGATTGGTACCCCTCTATTAATTAATTTGCTACGTAAGCGTGGCATCGCTCAGGCAATTCGAGAATCTACCGAAGACGTTCATTACCCAGAACACGGCAGCAAGCGCGGTACTCCGTCTATGGGTGGTGTGGCAATTGTCGGCTCTGTGATTTTGGCATATTTCTTGGCGCACTTAATCATGATGCGCACTCCAACAGTGTCTGGACTGTTAGCGATTTATTTGATGTTCGCTTTAAGTTTGGTCGGTTTAGCTGATGATTACCTAAAGATCTTTAAGCAGCGAAGCACTGGAATTCGGGCTCGAACAAAACTTCTAGGACAAGCAGTCGCAGCTCTTTCATTCGGGTACCTTGCTATGCAATTCCCAGATGAAG
>JBIIZV010000090.1:0-4396 GCA_044346095.1 Candidatus Nanopelagicales bacterium | reverse complement strand
ACGGTAAGTGCAACCAGAGACATCGACATTTTGCGGGCGCTATTGGGTGACGAAAAGTTGAATTGGCTCGGAAAGAGTTACGGAACTTTTTTGGGAGCGACTTACGCCGACTTATTCCCAGATCGAGTCGGCCGCATGTTGCTTGATGGTGCGATTGATCCAACGCTTACTAACGAACAGCTCTCTTACGGACAAGCACTAGGTTTCGAATTAGCACTGACGCGTTTTGTTGATCACTGTGCGACCCAATCAGATTGCCCACTTGATGCAAGTGGTGCAGCCGGAGTTTCTGAAGTCGGAGATTTACTTATTGCACTTGATGCAAATCCAATAACTCTGGATGACGGAAGGTTGTTTACCCAAGCGATGGGAACTTTAGGTGTTGTTGGATCGCTCTATGACAAGCAATACGGTTGGCCAGAATTGCGTACCAACTTGGGTTTTGCTTTTGATGGTGATTACTCAGGCCTTGCTTCCAGCGTTGACTTTTATACAGGTCGACAATCTGATGGCAGCTTTAAAGACAACTCAAATGACGCTATTGCTGCAGTAAATTGTTTAGATCGTCCAGACCGCGCCACAACGGAACAAACTGTTGCCCTTGCTAGTGAGTGGAAAAAGGTGGCAGCTAACTTTGGTGAGTACTTAGCCTGGAGCAACATCAGTTGTAGCTATTGGCAGGCCGAAGCCACTGGTGTACCTAAAGAAATCACAGCACCTGGAACTCCGACAATTTTGGTCGTTGGAACGGTTAATGACCCGGCAACACCATACGAGTGGAGTCAGGCTTTGGCTTCGCAGTTGTCTAAAGGCGTCTTGCTTACGTTGGATGGAGATGGGCACACGGCTTACTACCAAGGCTCAGATTGCATTGATGAAATAGTCGATAACTTCTACTTAACTGGGGAAGCAGAAGCAGACGTTGTTTGCACGGATGGTCCCTAACCTTCGTGCATTAGAGTTGAAGTAAGTCACCGGAGAGATGGAAATTAGTTAATGGAAAACCAAAAAGCCAGTTATCGACAAACTGCTTGGGTCCTTGTCGTTGGTGGAATCATCGGAATTTTTGCCTCCATTGAATTGATAATTCAAAAGATTGCAGTACTTAGTAATCCAGATTTTGTGCCTAACTGTGACATTAATCCTGTGCTTTCCTGTGGTTCCGTTATCAATACCGAACAAGCATCTCTTTTTGGTTTTCCTAATCCAGTTCTAGGTGTCATCGGTTTCACCGTTGTGGTCATGTTTGGAGCTTTGCTCTTTGCAGGCGTTGAACTGCCACGGTCAATGTGGCTTGGACTAAATCTTGGCGCGGTTGCAGGAATGGTTTTCGTCATCTGGTTAGTCAGCCAAAGCCTTTATGTAATTGGTGCGCTTTGCCCATGGTGCATGGTGGTTTGGGCGGTAACAATCCCAATCTTCTGGCAAGTAACAACAGACAACCTTGCAAGCGAACGCTTAAGTCTTGGAAAATCACTTTCTGAAATTATTGTCGCCTTGAAGTGGATACTTGTTGCAGCGTCTTACTTAATCATCATGGCTTTGATTTTTATTCGCTGGCAAGATTTCTGGCTTAAGTAGTACGTAACCTTTTCATTAAAGCCATGTCGAATCACTTAAAGCAACTAAGAACTGAATTTGAGAAAGTTGCTGACAAAGAAGTAGCTGAAGGCGCAGCTGCCTATATGCGCAATCAATTTGAGTTTTTAGGCATCAAGACACCACTGCGTCGTGAGCTGAGTAAAGACCTTATAAAACAAACCAAGAGTTTTTCTGAAAAAGAATTGATTACATTTTGTAAAGAGTTATGGGCTCAGCCAGAGCGCGAGTTTCAATATGTTGCATGTGACATCTTGGCGAAGAACGCTAAACGACTTTCACCGGGATATGTGAAGCGTGATGCCAAGTGGTTTATCACGAATAAGTCCTGGTGGGACACGGTTGATTCAGTTCGTACCTCAGTAGAGATAGTTGTAGCTGCAAATCCAGAGCTAGAGGACACAATGTTTGAGTGGATAAATAGTAAGAACATGTGGCTAGTGCGATCTGCTCTTATTCATCAACTGACACTAAGAAACAAAACAAATAGCACCCGCCTGTTTGCCTTATGTGAATTGAAGGCCGAAGAGAAAGAATTCTTTATTGCCAAGGGACTTGGCTGGGCTCTTCGTAGTTATTCCTACATCGATCCAAAGGCCGTAAAAAAGTTTGTTAAGGACCACCCTGAGTTAACTCCACTCGCAAAGCGAGAGGGACTCAAGGCAATTAATAGATGACGGGATTACCCCGCATTTCATAATTCAAAAGATCGCAGAATCGTATCTTTGTAAGGCCTGCAGAATTATTCGCCAGTTAAAAACACGCCTAGTTTTGCTTGCAAAAGTCCTTTGAATTATTGGTTTGCGCATAGAAATCAGAGCTTCTATATATGTCTAAGAGCACTCAAGCTGTAAAGAAGAACGGCCTTAGATCAAACCTTAGATACCGCTTTGATAATTCGCTTTCCAAAGGACCTGGGGTATTCATTGCTTGGCTAGCGCTGACTGGCTTCTTTTTAGCATTTGTCATGTCAGGTGTTCGCTATTTAACAGAGGGCGCACCAGAAACTCCTGGCATTGCAGGATTCTTTGAGCGACTTTGGCAGACTGTCGGAATCATTTTCCTTGATGGAGATGCCGTAACAGTTACTTGGTGGCAGAGATTAATCTCTTTGGTCTTGTGGGGTATCACTCTTACGATCACAGCGAGCGTTATCGGATTCGTAACTAAATCCATCGCTGAAAAAGTGGACCGATTAAAGCGCGGCAAAAGTCCCATTAATGAGTCGAATCATATTTTGATTCTTGGTTGGTCAAGCCGAATCTTCCCAATCATTAGTGAGTTATCCGTGGCGAATGAAAACGCAGCAGGTGCTGTTGTTGCCGTGTTCGCCAACGTGGATCGAATTCAAATGGATGATCAAATTAGCGATCGCGTTAAGAATCACGGAACTTTAAAGCTGGTAACTCGAACTGGTGATCCCACAAATCCAAATGAACTTTCTAGAGCAAACGTAGAGAATGCTCGAGCCATCATCATTTTGAGCGAAGATCCAGCAAGTGACTCAACAGTTGTTGCCACCGTGCTTTCAATTCGTTCACTGATTCCAGAGTCTGATATTCCGATCGTGGTTGAAATGTTTAATCGTGATCACGCGGATGCTTTGCACCATGCAACAGCCGGCCAAGTCAGGCCGATACTTGCACAAGATGTAATTGCTCGAGTTACTGCGCAGGCCAGCCGCCAGCCAGGTTTAGTTGCTGTAATTCTTGATCTCTTAGATTTTGCAGGCGAAGAAATCTACTTCCAAGAAGTTCCAGAATTAGTTGGACGTAAGTATGGCGAAAGTTTGTTGGGATTTGAATCTGCTGCCATCGTCGGATTGCGAAAATCAAATGGCCAGATTGAACTTAATCCTGAACACTCCACGGTTTTTGAAGCAGGGGATCAAGTAGTTGCAATTGCTAGTGATGATGATCAAGTTGTCTTCACCGGAATTGAAATGCGAGCTGGTGATGAAGCGCAGGCTAAGCGCCTGGCGACCGAGAAAGACCCTTCACCTGAAAATGTGCTGATCATTGGTTGGTCAAACATGGGTCGCATAGTTCTAGATCAAGTTTCAAGATTCTTGGCACCAGGTTCCACTCTGCGAATTACAGCCAACCCAGATCTAGTAGATGCAGACGAGCTCAGAAACTTGTCGTTTAGTGGAATCAATGCAGAGTTTGTTGCTCACCGTGGCAGCATTTCAGAATTGACGCAAGCTGCAAGCGGTATGAAGTTTGATCGAATCTTGTTACTTGGATATCGGGAAAACATTTCGGTGGCTGAAGCGGATGCCTTAACCATGATCACCATGCTTTTGCTTCGCAAGCTCTTTGAAGACGAAGGAAATGGCGTCGAATCAAGCCGGATCATTGCCGAGATCATTGACTCCCGTCGTTCTGAATTGGCAAAGACTGCATCAGTTGATGACTTAGTAGTAAGCGACAATCTCGGAGCACTAATGATTTCTCAGGTTGCTGAGAATCCTCAAATAGCACCTGTGTTGGTCAATTTGTTTGACGCTGAAGGTGTCAGCGTAAATGTGATTCCAGTTAGTAACTACTTGGATGTCGGACAAACAGTTGACTATCGACACTTAACCTTGCTGGCAAGGTCTCGTGGTGAATCGGCAATTGGATACCGAAAGCTAGACCCAACGCATCCAGATGCAATCTCGCTTAATCCACCAAAGAGCCAAGTGTTCAACATCGAAGAAGGAGATGGCCTAATCGTCATCTCTGGAACTGGATAAGAGCTTAAAGAAATGATTAGGACGATCTCTCACCTACTAAAGCCGTTAGTTGCTGCTGCA
>JBIIZV010000089.1:0-4410 GCA_044346095.1 Candidatus Nanopelagicales bacterium | reverse complement strand
AGGGCCAACTGTTCTTAGTGATGCCAATTTGGGCGACTCAATCTGCGTAAACGGCGTGTGCCTAACAGTTGCTGAGCAAAATGGTGACCAATTCACAGCCGACGTGATGAGCGAAACCATCAACCGAACCACAATCGGTGATTTGCTCGCAGGCTCCCAAGTAAACCTGGAACGTCCCGTCACACTTGCCACTCGTCTTGGTGGACATTTAGTTCAAGGTCACGTTGACGCGGTAGGAACTGTCTCAGCTCGCGAGCATTCGGAGAACTGGGACGTTGTAACGATCACACCACCAAAAGAATTACTTAAGTACGTTGTTGAAAAGGGAAGTATCACAATCGATGGCACTTCACTTACTGTTTCTGCGGTAACTGATTCAACTTTTTCGGTTTCCTTGATTCCAGCTACCTTAGAAAAGACCACACTAGGTATACGCCAAATCGGTGATCGCGTAAATCTTGAAGTTGATGTTTTGGCAAAGTACGTCGAAAAGTTAGTAGCTGCGCAATGACCAGACTAGATTCCATCGAAGATGCCATCCTTGCGATTCGCGAAGGTAAACAAGTTGTAGTTGTTGACGACGAAGATCGCGAAAACGAAGGCGACTTGATTTTGGCTGGCGTAAAAGCTACTGCCGAAGCCATCGGTTTCATGAACCGTTACACATCTGGCGTTATTTGCGTGCCGATGGAAGGCGAAGCGCTTGATCGCCTCGGCCTGCCACCAATGACGCACATCAACGAAGATCGCAAAGGCACTGCATATTCCGTCAGCGTTGATGCTCGCGATGGAATTGATACTGGCATCAGCGCTGCTGATCGTGCCAAAACAATTCGCGTGCTTTGTGACTCAGCAACTGAACCATTTGAACTAACTCGTCCAGGTCACGTGTTCCCACTTCGTGCTATGCCAGGTGGCGTACTTCGTCGACCTGGCCATACTGAAGCTGCCGTTGATTTAGCGCGCTTAGCCGGATTGCGTCCAGCCGGAGTTATTGCAGAAGTAGTTCATGACGATGGCTCAATGATGCGCGCTCCAGCACTTCGCGAATTCGCAGACACTCATGGCCTAATGATGATTTCGATCGCAGATCTGATTGCCTACCGTCGCAAGAATGAATCGCTAGTTGAGTTAGTAGCAACTGCACAGCTTCCAACCGAGTTCGGCGTCTTCGACATTTGTGGCTACCAAGGAATTCTTGATGGCCTAGATCACGTAGCAATGCGAATCGGTGATATTGAAGACGGTGAAGACGTTTTGGTTCGTGTTCACTCCGAATGCCTAACAGGCGATGCATTAGGTTCACTTCGTTGTGACTGTGGTCCCCAGCTAAAGGCTGCGATGCGCGCAGTCGCTGAAGAAGGCCGTGGCATCGTGCTTTACATGCGTGGCCATGAAGGCCGCGGTATTGGATTGCTACACAAACTTCGCGCATATGCATTGCAAGACGATGGCGCCGATACTTTGCAAGCAAACCTAGATTTAGGACTACCGGCAGATTCCCGCGATTACGGAACAGGCGCGCAGATTTTGGTTGACATGGGCGTTAAGTCAATGCGCTTACTTACCAACAATCCAACAAAGCGTGCTGGCTTAGAAGGCTATGGCTTAAAAATTACCGAGCAAGTGCCAATCGAAATCGAACCAAATGATTTCAACATGGCGTACTTAACTGCAAAGCGTGACTCCATGGGTCACAATCTGCATTTTGGAGATGTTAAATGAGCCGCGCTGGTATCCCAGAATCAGTAGTTAATGGTTTCAACGGCTCCCGCGTTGTAGTCGTTGCTTCCTCATGGCACACCCAAATCATGGACGGTTTGATCGCCGGTGCTTGCAAAATTATTGAAGGCGCTGGACTAACCCCAGAGATTCATCGGGTGCCAGGCACATTTGAACTTCCAATTGCGGCCAAAGCAGCAGCCCTATCCGGAGCCGACGTTGTAGTTGCCCTTGGCGTTGTGATTCGTGGTGGCACTCCGCATTTTGATTATGTTTGCTCCGCTGCCACTGATGGTTTGACCCGCGCAGCCCTGGATACTGGAGTCCCAATGGGCTTTGGTGTTCTAACTTGTGACGATGAAGCCCAAGCCTTAGATCGGGCAGGTTTGCCCGGTAGCTCAGAAGACAAGGGGGCCGAAGCAGCGAGCGCGGCTATGAATACTTGGACGGTTTTGCGCACTATTCACGGCGACTAAACTTTAAGTGTGAAAACATTCGATGAGCTCTTTGCTGAACTAACCTCCAAGGTTGCTGCCGGGGATACCAATTCCGGAACTGTTGCGGCAATTTCCCAAGGCGTTCACACCGTTGGCAAGAAAGTTGTTGAAGAAGCAGCTGAAGCGTGGATGGCTGCAGAGCACGAAGACAAAGAACGTGCCGCCGTTGAAATTTCACAATTAATTTATTGGACTCAAGCTCTCATGATCGCAAGTGATGTTTCACTTGATGACGTGTACCGAAAGTTGTAATGATGTTGCGCGTTGCCGTTCCAAATAAAGGTCAGCTTTCTGATCCAGCCCGTGACATGTTGCGTGAGTCTGGTTATGTCGCAGCTGCAAACAGTCGTGAACTAGTAGTTCAAGATCCAGAAAATGATGTTGAATTCTTTTTCTTGCGTCCCCGTGACATTGCAACATACGTAGGCCGCGGAACTCTTGATGTTGGAATCACTGGTGAAGACCTGCTTGCAGATTCAGGATCGAAAGCCACAACAATTTTGGAACTTGGATTTGCACCATCAACATTCCGCTTGGCTGCGCCGCAAGGAACCGCGAAAGCTGCTAGCGATCTTGCAGGAAAGCGCATCGCCACAAGTTACCCAACAATTTTGAACAACTGGTTGACTCAACAAAATCTCTCGGCTGAAGTTGTCACGCTAGATGGCGCAGTAGAAAATGCAGTTCGCCTTGGTGTTGCAGATGCCGTAGCCGATGTAGTGGCAACTGGTACAACCTTGAAGCAAGCCGGCTTAGAAATCATTGGCGACCCAATTTTCAAGAGCCAGTCTGTTTTGATATCTCGCACCAACATCGAAGATCAAAACGCAGTCGACGTTTTTGTTCGTCGTTTACAAGGTGTCATTACTGCGCGCGCTTATGTCTTAGTAGATTACGACATTCCAAACGCTTTAATTGATAAGGCCTGTGCAATTACCCCGGGAATTGAATCACCAACTGTTTCTTCGCTACACGATTCCGCGTGGGCTGCAGTTCGAGCCATGGTTCCACGTAAGCAAGTTCACGCTGTGATGGATGAACTTTATGACTTAGGTGCGCGAGGAGTCATTGTTACTGACATTCACGCTTGCCGAATCTAATTCACATGGCAACAGACTTTACGGGAGCAGAGCTTCCCGAATCTGATTTTGCAAACGATGATGGTTCACCAGATCCATACATTCGTTCAGTACTGCGTAACTACGCGCAAAGCGCTACCGCCGAATCTGCACGAAACTTACTTGATGCATTGATGGACGCTCGGTTACTAGTTCCCGTGGTTGCTGAAATTGATTCCATGGAAGAAGGCGTCGAAAAAGATAGCCATATGACGTCTGTTGAATTTCATTCTGCCGATGGCCGTCGTGCACTGTTAGCTTTTTCTGGTTCGGACAGTTTGGAAGCGTGGGATGAATCGGCCCGACCAATTCCACGAGTTGCTTTCACTGTGGCGCAAAGCGTGCTTGAGCAAGGCCTTGATGCCTTGATCATCGATGTTGGGGGACCAGTCCCAACTGCAATCGATGGCACGTTACTTTCTTTGCTTGCCATCGGCCCAAACCGTGAAGCTCTGCTAGATGACACCTTGGATGAAGTCGTGGCTCAGCTAGCGCAATTGCCAGGGGTAAGTTCGGCGAATTGGGATGACACTGATGAGGAAGTCACGATCACCTTGGCAATTAGTGAGCCAATCGCCACCCTTGGCACCGCCATCACCGAAGTAATTGCGGGCAGTGACCTAAACGCCCTGCTAGATCGCCCACTTGAAGTGGCAATCTCAAATAACTAGCAAATAAAAGGCTTTTCCCGCCAGACTCCTTGGATTATGAGTCTTTGGCGCCTTCCCGTTAAACTCGTACCTGACCGACCAGGTAGTTCTCGGATTACTTGGTCACACAAGCGGACATTGTTCCCACTCGCATCGCCCTTAAGGGTGTCGAGTTGGTCTGGAAACATCGCAACAGCGATGTGTGCACACTCGTGCATATCCAGGTGAATCCTGTTTGTTTGTAGCCCGTCGACAACAGGAGGACTTATCAGTATCGAACCCCGCATCAACGAGCGGATTCGTGTGTCCGAGGTACGTCTTGTCGGAGCTGCTGGAGAGCAGGTCGGCATAGTCGGTATCGAGGAAGCATTGCGATTAGCTATGGAAGCTGATCTTGATCTTGTAGAAGTTGCACCTGAAGCC
>JBIIZV010000088.1:0-4411 GCA_044346095.1 Candidatus Nanopelagicales bacterium | reverse complement strand
ATACGGCGAATGCTTGTCGTCATGCCAATAGTTTACGACACAAATTTCGAGGATTGATTCTGGTCCGTGACTTCTGCGTCAATTCCAAGCAAACTAAACATATGACAAATACTGCGCTTCCGGATTGGTTCCTTGGTGAACCGCTAACAATAGTCATCATTTTCCTAGTCGCTTTTGTAGTTCGATTCCTTCTGGTCCGAGCAAACAACCGCCTAGTGCGCCAAGCTTTTGGCTCAAAAGAGCGACGTGACCAAAGAAGTTCCACGATTTCAGCAGTGCTGAATACCGTTACCTCAGTCATCATCTGGGGCACCGCAATCTTGATGTCACTTACCGTCGTTGGAGTGAATATTGCGCCACTTCTAGCTAGTGCTGGTATTGCAGGTGTTGCACTTGGCTTTGGAGCTCAGACTTTGGTTAAGGATTACATTTCTGGAATCTTCCTAATCGTTGAGGATCAATACGGCATCGGCGACGAAGTTGAGATTGGAACTGTTAGGGGCAGAGTCGAAGCAGTAGCCCTTCGAACCACCAGAGTCCGTGATGAGGCTGGGGTCCTTTGGTACATCCGAAATGGCGAAATCTTGAACGTTGCCAACTTCAGTCAAAACACAACTTGGGAAAAGTAAGTACCCCAAACTGCGCAAGGGCTCAAAACCCGTAACACTTAGGTATGTCACAACTCTGTCTTGTCACTGGTGCCACTGGATATATCGGTGGGCGCTTGATCCCTCGCTTGCTTGAAGAAGGGGTTCGAGTCCGAGTCTTAGTCCGACATCCCGAGCGAATCTCGCAGCACCCTTGGTACAACCAAGTTGAAATAGTGAGTGGCACTGCAGATAACCCTGACGTTTGTGATGAAGCCTTAAAGGGTGTCGACGTTGCCTACTACTTGATTCATGCAATCGGTAGCTCTGGAGATTTTGAAGAGACCGAACGAAACACCGCAAAAGTTTTCGCTGAAGCTGCAAAAGCATGCAATGTGGGGCGAATTGTTTACCTAGGCGGTTTGCAAAATGACCCAAAACTTTCGCCACACTTAAGGTCGCGAGCTGAAGTTGGAAACATCTTTATTAATTCAGGCGTTCCAACTATTGCTTTTGGTGCAGCGGTAATCATTGGATCCGGAAGTCTTTCGTTTGAAATGCTTCGCTACTTAACTGAACGTCTTCCTGCAATGATCACGCCGCGTTGGGTTCGTACCAAGATTCAACCGATCGCCGTGCGAGATGTTTTGCGCTACTTGGTTGAAGCGCGTAACTTGCCAGCCGGATTGAATCGAACATTCGACATCGGTGGGCCCGACGTTTTGACTTACCAAAAGATGATGCATGGCTATGCAAAAGTTGCTGGCTTGCGCAAGCGAATAATTCTTCCTATTAACTTGCTCTCCCCTGGGCTTTCCGCACGTTGGATTGGTCTAGTGACACCTGTGCCAAAAAATATTGCACGGCCCTTAGTTGATAGTTTGAAAACAGAAGTTATCTGTGCTGAGCATGACATTAAGCAATACATTCCAGATCCGCCTGAAGGCTTAATGGGATTTGAAGATGCTGTTGCCATCGCGCTAACTCGAATTCGCCAAGCGAACGTGAAGTCGCGTTGGTCATCGGCTTCGATGCCGGGAGAACCAAGTGACCCGCTTCCTACTGATCCAGATTGGGCTGGCGGATCGCTGTATACAGATGATCGTTACGTTCCTTCGAAATCAACTCCGGAATCACTTTGGAAAATTATCGAAGGAATCGGGGGCGAGAACGGTTGGTATTCCTTCCCGTTGGCGTGGGAAACTCGCGGACTTATTGATCGCTTCTTTGGTGGCCCAGGTATTCGACGAGGTCGTCGAGATCCAAATAAGTTACTCGCCGGTGAGATTGTAGATTTCTGGCGCGTTGAAGAATGTATTCCAGGGGAATTACTAAGGCTCCGAGCTGAAATGCATATGCCTGGCCTTGCTTGGTTGGAACTGCGCGTGGAAAAGAATGACGCGGGCGAAACTATGTATCACCAACACGCGATCTACCATCCAAAGGGTTTGGCAGGCCACGCATACTGGTGGTCAGTATGGCCATTCCACGGATTTGTATTTGGTTCGATGACTAGAAACATAACAAAGGCCGCAGCCGAACTAGACGCAAAAAAATACTCCACAAATACGGCAAACTAGAGGCGTGGAACAATCGCTCTTTGATGCAGTGGGTGGCGAAGAATTCTTCGTCAAACTTGTAGATGGGTTTTACGAAGGCATCGAGACTGACGAAGTCTTGCGGCCTATGTATGTCGATCAGGACTTAACGGAATCTCGCCGACACTTAACGCTTTTCTTGCAGCAATACTGGGGTGGTCCATCCATTTACCAGGCAGAGCGTGGACATCCAAGACTGCGCATGCGTCACATGCCATTCGTGATTGATGATGACGCTAGAGATCGCTGGATTTATCACATGCATTCTTCGCTATCCCAGATCGAAATGGATGAAGTGCTACGTGAACAACTCTGGACTTATCTAGTTTCGGCAGCCCATAGCTTGGTTAATACGAACTAGCTTTGCATTAAGCGGGTGTAAGTTTCGCGAAGTTCGGCTGGAATTCTGCCCGGTCGACCACGTTCCATATCCATGCAAACCATTGTGGTTTTGGCACGCAAGTATTCAACATCACCATCATGCATGGAATAAGCAATCACATACGAAGTGTTGCCCATGGATTCGATCCAAACCGTCATCTCGATTGGTTCTGGCTGAAATACCAGTGGTTTAACGTAATCAATTTCGTGGCGAACGACTAATTGCCCAAAGCCATCGAGGTCAGGCGCAAAGCCCGCCTTTGCCAAAAGTGAAACACGAGCATCTTCTAAGTAACCAACGTAGGCAACATTGTTTATGTGCCTGAAGATATCCATGTCTCCCCAGCGCAAATGCACTGGAATGGTTAACGCTGCCACCAAATACCTGCCTTAACGAGAGTTAATGCATTAAGCGTATCGCCTTGCTAGTGCGCGTCGACAAACTCAGTTTTACTACCATTTGCATTGAACTGCGGTCGCTTTGTTGGAAAGTCAGCTTCAAACAACTGCGAAGTTATCAACATGTCAGCCGTAGTTCGATTCACTGCGATTCCAGCGTTCCACAAAGTTGCAATTCGCAGCAATGCCTTCACGTCTGGATCGTGAGGTTGTGGTTCAAGCGGATCCCAGAAGAAGACCAAGATATCGATCTTGCCTTCAGCAATCGCAGCTCCGATTTGCTGGTCACCACCAAGCGGGCCACTTAGAAATCTGTTTACCGGTAAGTCCAGGGCATCCGCTAGCAATGAGCCTGTAGTTCCAGTAGCAAACAGATTATGCCTGGACAGTAGTCGGCGATTCTGCCTTGCCCAATCCAGTAATTCGGCTTTTTGGTTGTCGTGTGCAACTAGTGCAATGTTCCTGGTAATCCAGGGCTTAACAACACCTGATTTGATTACATCTCTCATGCCATAAAGGTGACATGACAAAGCCAACTAAGCATTAACAGGACACAAACTAAAGGTGTCTTGCTATCCAAGAATTGGAATTTAGCCTCTGGTTAGTTTGCGATACGTTGCGCGATGTGGACGTGCTGCATCTGCGCCAAGACGGTCAATCTTGTTCTTTTCGTAGGACTCGAAGTTGCCTTCAAACCAGAACCATTGTGAGTCGCCTTCATAAGCCAAGATGTGGGTTGCAATCCGGTCTAGGAACCAGCGATCGTGAGATGTGATCACAGCACAACCTGGAAATTCAAGTAACGCATTTTCCAGCGATCCCAGGGTTTCAACATCTAAATCGTTAGTTGGTTCGTCGAGAAGCAATACGTTTCCACCTTGCTTCAAAGTAAGGGCAAGGTTCAAGCGATTTCGCTCACCACCGGAAAGCACGCCTGATGGTTTTTGCTGATCTGGACCCTTGAAACCAAAGGCACCGATGTAAGCACGGGATGGCATTTCAACTGCGCCAACTTTAATCCAGTCAAGACCGTCAGAAACTACTTCCCAAACGTTCTTAGCGGGATCTAGTCCGGCACGACTCTGGTCAACATAGGAAAGCTTTACAGTCTCGCCAACGCGAAGTGTTCCCGAATCTGGCTGCGTTGAAGCATCGCTGGTATCCCCTTCGGCAGCCGCAACAATCATGCGGAACAAAGTGGTCTTACCAACACCGTTAGGTCCGATCACACCGATGATGCCGTTACGAGGCAATGTGAAGGACAAGTCATCCATCAAAATGCGATCGCCGAAACCTTTACCAAGTTTGTCGGCTTCAATTACAACGTTACCTAAACGTGGACCTGGTGGAATCTGAATTTCTTCAAAGTCCATCTTGCGAGTCTTTTCGGCTTCAATGGCCATTTCTTCGTAACGATCAAGACGGGCGCGACTCTTGGTCTGGCGC
>JBIIZV010000011.1:0-14387 GCA_044346095.1 Candidatus Nanopelagicales bacterium | reverse complement strand
ATAAGTTCAGCTAGTTCTTCGAGCGATAGCAAGTTCTTCGCTGGCGTTATTTCTTGATCAGCAACGTAATAGAAAACTGCTTGAATCTGATCTGGATTTACACCCAAAGTTAGAGCTGCTGCTTGTCGGTAGATACTTAACTGCAAATCATTAGCCGATCCCGGCTTTCCAGTTTTCCAGTCAACTACCAACCAGCGATCGCTAGCCGTTGGATCATCCAATGTGCCTGCGAACAGCGCATCCATTCGACCACGCAGCGTTCGGCCGCCGAGAACTAACGCAAATGGCATTTCGAGAGAAGCTGGAGTTCTATCCACAAATGGTCCAGATTCAAATGCTGACTTGAGCGCTTGAAGTTGCTCATCAGAATAGATTTCATCATCCATCGCACCTACGAGCATGTCGGTGTCAATCAAAGTTCTCCGGCCGTAGAAAGTTTCAACCCAACTATGGAATGTGGTTCCGCGGTCGGCAGCACTTGATGGTTTGCGTGGCATAGGTCGAACCAGGGACTTTAAGAAAGTTTCTTCATCCGTGCTTAAGGCGATCAATTGACTTGCAGATAGCGATGCTGGCAAGCGCACTAATCTTTCGGCAGATTCATTTTGACTTGCCTGCAAAACCAGAGCATCAATGTCTTGTTGCCAGGACTCAACCAAGGCCAACTCTTCGACGTTCAAACCTGATTGATCATGCAACTTGATTGCCGCTGACTTAACAAGGTCTGCTTCCTCTTGAATGGCCACTCGCTTTGCAGGTTCAATTTGTACTGGCCAAGTTAGGTATTGAACGTCTGCTAGTAACGGATTAGTTGCATCGGGATCTGGAGTTTGCGTCCAGATATCAGGCGTGGTTGCACCTTCATGTAAGTCGATCAAAAATTGACTTGGCCCACGCAGTTTTGATTGCGTCGGTCCCCACCAAGATCCACTGGCGATAACTTTTTGTTCCGCTCTGGTGATTGCGACATAGGCCAAGCGACGTTCGTCAATCGTGGCTAATTCACCAGCAGCGCTGCTGAACGCTTTAAAGTCAACGCCTCGAGGTCCGCCAGGACTTGGGAATTCTGGCAACAACGGATTGATTGGAGCGCCAAGTGCGTCCGGTGGAATTCGGAATGCATTCTTTGGCCAGTGCCTATCCTTTGGAGTTGATGGGAAAACTCCAACTGTGAGATCTGGGACAACCACAATTGGAAATTCCAAACCCTTCGATTTATGAATCGACATCACAATTACCGCATTGTCACTTAGCGTTACATCTGCCTCAACCAGTGAATTAAATCTTTGTCCGGTGCGCAGATATTCCAAGAACGCACCAACGCTGGAATCTCCTTCAAGATTTCTAAAGTTACCCGCTAAGTCAATCAATGCGGCCAGTCGATCAAAGTGAGTGGAGCCTTCTGGCGAATTGACCACCATCGCTTCAATGCCAATTCCAGTCACTCGAATAATTCGAGAGATCAAATCAATTGCCGACTCATTACAAAACTTTCGAAGCATTCGCAGTTGCGCGGCCAGTTCAACAAGCCGAACTCTGGCTTCGGGCGAATAAGGCAAAGTCTCGCCTTCGCTCACCAGTTCTAGCGCATCTAACAGACTTACCCGCTGAGACTTATCAACGGCCGAAACAATGTGATCGAGTTGGACGTCAATTGGCATTTCTTGCGTGACATCAATTCGTACTAATTCCGAAGCATGTCGTCCAAGGATTGCCAGGTCACGCGATCCAATCTGCCAACGCGGGCTGAGCAGAATTCTTGCTAGTGCGGTGTTTGCAGTTGGATCATAAACAGCTTCCAAATAGCTAACAACTTCGCGGACTTCAGGAAGATTTACCAAAGCTCCAGGATCAACAACCTGAACTGGGATTCCCCGCGCCTCTAAGGCGTTGACGTAATACTGCGCATTCTTTTTCTCACGCAATAGAACGGCGACTTCATTCCAACTCTTGATTGGTTTGATTTTCGAAACTTGGTCAGCTACCCACTCAACTTCGTCAGAAAATGTTGGAAGCAAGGCAGTCTGAATCTCGCCAGTTGGCTTTGCATCATCAGCAGGTACTAACTCGACAATCTCGGGGTGAATTTCCCGCAATTTATTGCTCAATGAATTGGCTGCGGTCAAGATGTTTTCACCAGAGCGTCGATTGGCGGTCAGCTTATAGATCTGGGCTGGCTCCCAATTTCCCGTTAGCTCGCGTGGGAAGTCGTCTTTGAAGTTCTCCATGTTGGTTATCTCGGCACCGCGCCAGCCATAAATCGCCTGGCATGGGTCACCAACTGCCATAACCGGATGTCCATGTCCAAAGAGTTCCTGTAATAAAACTTTTTGAGACAAAGATGTGTCTTGATATTCATCCAACAACACAACATGGAATTGATCTTTCAAAATATCTCGCATGGCTCGCGAATTTTGCGCAGCCTGCGCGGCAAGGCGAATTTGATCCGCGTAATCAATGACGTCATTAGAAATTTTTGCTTGCCGGAAATCCATAACTAGCTTGGCAAGTGCTATTCGCTTTTGACAGGTCTTGATCATGTCGAAGGTAAGCTCTTGCTTTTTATCGATTTTCTCAAGGCCAACTAAGCGCTGCGTATCATTTTCGATAATGAGATTTGGATCAACCAAATAATTCGAGCACTGTTCATCAAGTTTCAACATTTCAGTAACTGCAGTTGTTGGGCTATATCCGAGGCCGCCTAAGTCGTAGTGCGATTGGCAAACTACGCGCATAGCTAATTGATATCGAGTTGCATCCACTACTACCCGAGCATCTGGCTCAAGGCCTAAGCGAAGTGCGTGCTCTTTCAGCAAACGTGAACCAAATGCGTTATATGTAGAGATAACTGGTTCACCCAAATCTGAGTGTGCAAATTCATCGGGCAAGTATTTAAGTGCAGCAGGCAAAAAACTACGGACTCGAGTCAATAACTCGTTTGCAGCTTTGGTTGTAAAGGTAAGCCCAAGAATTCGATCTGGGGCAACTTGCTGAGTCATTATCAGCCACGCAATTCGACCAGCCATAACAGTAGTTTTTCCAGTGCCGGCTCCGGCGACAATCATGCTTGGTTCTAATGGCGAAACGATTGCTGCCAGTTGTTCTGAGCTGGGATTGAATCCAAGAACTTTTGTTAAGTCAGATGTGGTGATTTCTTTCATGACAACACCTGCTTTCCTTCAGGTGTTGCTGGGCACAGAGTGCGAACCTTGCAAAGCTTGCACTTTTGATCTTCGTAGCGCGCTTCATACCGCTCGTCTAGCACCACTAAAGCGGCTTGCCCAATTCTTTGATCTAGTGAGATCGTCGAATTTTCGTCATGTGTATCGGGTGAAACTTGCTGGACCAAAGCTAAGTCTGAGTTATCTTTCTCGCCCACACGCAATTGAACTAACGCAGCACCTTTAACTTGTTGTTCGGGTACGCGGGAAACAAGCTCTTCATCTTTTGTGTAACTGCCGTGCTCCAAAAGAAATGTGTAAAGCGCTAACTGAACGTCCTTGAATAGTTCTTTACTCTTCTTAGCATCTTTACTTGTCTTGAAATCAAAGATCATGATTCCGTCTTCGCTGAATTCAATCCGATCAGCTCGCCCAGTGATTGCTAAATCAACCTCACGAGTTGAGCCATCAGGATTTTCAACCGCAATATTGGTCTTCCACAACAAACCGGACTCGGTAATGCTTGTTTTATCTTTATGGTCAAGCATCCAAGTTAAGAGACGAACCGATGCATCATGTGCTGCGGTTCGCTCGCGCGAACTTTCCCACTCAGCTTCATAACCCATACCAGGCCAGAGGCGATCAAGTTGATCGTCGATCGCAGAAATGTCATAAGCAAGTTCGCCAGAAGATAAACCTTGTGCTATCGCGTGCAGGGCATTACCAAAAATCATTGGTGTTGCAGATTGGGAAAGAGCATTAAGTTTGCGTTCCAAAAACCACTGTGCCGGGCAATGTTCTATGGAAGTGATTCCAGACGCTGATATTGATACTTGAGAGTTAATTGGCCGCTGGTTTTGGGTTTGTTCCAGAACTCCCCACCACTTGTCGGGGTCTGCATGGAAAAACAACGATCCATGTTTTGTGTGAAGTTGTGCCAACTGATTGGCCGCCGCAAGCTTCAATGCCTCGGAAGTTTCTGGAGAGCTAAGCGTGCGTCGCAGGTTAGCAATAACACCCTCTGGGCTTAGCGGTCGCTTTGGACGGCCCGAAGTGTGTGTGACTTCAATCTGAGGCATAGCTGTGACGATGTCGGTAATGAATCTGGTCGGTGCTACTCCGTCATCGCGAACTGAAGTATCAGTAGAAGTGATTAAAAGCGTTTGCATAGCTCGCGTGAGAGCAACATAAAACAATCGGCGTTCTTGAGCCAGAAGTTCCCGCATAGTTAGCGGCATTAATTCCAAGTTTGGTCCGATTCGATCGGATTGCAGAAGGCTTTGATGTTGGCGAAGATCTGGCCAAAGTTCTTCTTGTGCTCCTGCGACCACCACGTACTTCCACTGCAATCCCTTAGAGCGGTGTGCAGTGAGCAGTCGTACCGAATCATTGCGAACATCGTTTTCGGCAAGTGCCTCAGCTGGAATCTCTTGCGCCTCAATTTCATCAAGGAAGTTAGTTAAGTCTTTGCCTCTGCCACGAGTCACAAATCGATTTGCAAGATCAAACAGTGAACAGATGGCATCCAAGTCCCGATGTGCTCGCGTACTTTGGGTTCCAAACCCTAGAGCTTGCTCTTGCAGTCGTGTTGGCCAAGAGGTCCCCTGCCATATGCTCCAAAGCACTTCGTGTGGACTCGCACCTGAATGCATAAGTTTTCGAGCCTCAATAAAGACTGAGCCAATCTTTTGAATTGCAGCAACTACAGAATCATGTCTGCCTGGCGGCACATCTAGTAGCAAGTTTGGATCAAGCAAGGCCTCGCTAATCAAAACTAATGCAGGACGCGGTGCATGTTCCGTGGTTCGATCCGCCATCCGTAAGTAGCTGCCAAATCGCCTCAAGTCAACGGGATCAATCGCTGCTAGTGGACCACTTAATAAATCAGCAACTACATCTACTGAGGCATGCCTTGGATTGTCGATGATGCGTAGCGCAGTAACTAACGGTGAAACAGCTGGATCTTGATGTAACGGAATTTCATCAGCAGCAACTTCAACTGGAATTCCAGCTGCAACGAATGCGCGATAGATCGTTGGGATTGAAACAACTGCCGAGCGAACAATTACCGCGAAGTCTGACCACTGCAAGTTTTCATTGGCATGGGCTCGAGCGATCGTGTCTGCAATGTGGGAGGCTTCGGCGCCTGGTGAATCGAAAGTTCTTACGTTGAGCTCACCAACATTTTCGGAAATGCAATTTGGATTACGGTGTTTATGGATATCCACTGAATTGAAGCCAGCTGGGATTCGATCGCCAATGACCGCACTAGCTGCTGAGCGAATCTGTGAACCAAAGCGACGACAAGTTGAAAGCACAACATTCTCTACTGGTTTGCCAAATACCGATTCAAATACCGATTCAAAGTTTCTGATTCCCGCTTCATCGGCTCCACGAAATCCATAGATAGCCTGATCCACGTCACCAACAACAACCAATGCGCTATCCACATTGACCATTGCCTTGAGCAGCGCGACTTGACCTGGGTCAGTGTCTTGATATTCATCGACATAAATCGCGCTGAAAGTTTTGTGCAAATATTCTTGAACGTCAGGGCGATGACTTAACAGCACTGCTCGATGAATCAATTCGGAGTAGTCCAAGACGCCTTCAGCATCAAGTACGTCAAGATACTCATCCATGAAGACACCAATTGAAGCCCAGGTCTGTCGACCGGTTTTGTTTCCAAGGTTTACTAAATCTTCCGGATCCATGATGTGTGATCGGGTGCGCGACATAACAGCGCGAATCTCTTCGGCTAATCCCCGAGTACCTACCGCTGGCATTAAGTCATCTGGCCAATTCAGTCTTTTGTCAGCGATCGCATCCGCAAAAAGTTGTCGCGATCTAACTTGTTGTTCTGGTCCAGATAGAAGGCGAGTTGCTGAAACATAAGCTTCATCAGATTGGAACTGCCTGACTAACGCATAACAAAAGGAATGGAACGTACTAACTAGTGGCACCACGCCACCGCCGACTGCAGCAGTCACCTGGTCACGCCAGTCAATCGCTGCCCGTCGGCCAAATGTTAAGCCCAAGACTTGATTTGGATGAAGCGCGTCCGGTCCTGATAACCGAGCAGCCATCGCAGCCACCAAGGTTGTGGTTTTGCCTGTGCCTGGGCCTGCCAAAACCCGCATGGCGCCATGTCGATGATTCACAACGCGAAGTTGATCCTCATCCAGGGTTGGCGCAACATAGGGCAATGCCGGGGTGCGATCAAGGATTAAGCGAGTCATTGCTCCTTATTCCACCATGTAGGGGTGACAAATCCGCATCAGGCTTTCGCATTCTTTGATTATTCAGGCAAGATTATGAGGGTAAGTACTTTTAATTGACCTATTGATTGGGGGATGTCCGTGGCACCAACGGCATCTACCTCTACCTTGGTCATTGAAGACGCAGTCATTGATCGTCGCTTACGCCGGCCAGCTGACTTAGCGCGCTTTGCATTCACAGTTTTCGCAATCGTAATTGTTGGACTTTTAGCATTTTTGGCACAAAGCACCACGACCGGAATTGATCAAGATATTGTGCAAGGCGCTAATCGACTGCCAGCGCCAGTCATCTTGATTACAAACTTAGTCAGTGGTTTTGGTGCCTTGATTTTTCCGGCTGCTGCTGCCTTAGATCTTTTGATTCGTAAAAGAACCCGCCAGTTAGTTGAATCCCTTGCTGCCCTGCTTGTCACGGTATTGATACTTTCGGTTTCTTCCTGGGCGCTAATTCAGGCTGAGACAGATCGACTGCTCATAGCTTTTGCCGGCACTAACGATCCAGCAACTGCAGTTCCATTCAGCATTGTTGTCGGCGGCCTTGCGGCATTCACCACCGTAGCTCGCATCATGTCTCGACCAAGATGGAACATTCTTGCCGGACTTGTAATTGGATCCATTGCCTTGGCAAACATTGTCAGTGGTGGTGTGACTGCGGCAGGTCTTGGTGTTTCATTACTTGCTGGCTGGGCAACTGGTTTGCTAATTCGCTACTTGCTTGGCACTGACACCACTCGCCCATCTGGAAATGAAATTGCCAATGCTATGAACGCACTTGGCCTTCCGCTCACACTTCTTCGGGCCGCTGAAGTTTTAGAGTCAGGTCGAAAGTACGACGCCAGCACCACTGATGGTCAACGAATTGATCTAGTTGTGTTGGATCGCGACCTCGAAGGCGCAGGTTTAGCACAAGCTATTTATCGATCCGTTAGATTGCGTGATGATTCGGGCGGTTCTGGTACATCAATGCGTCGGCGTCTCGAGCGAATTGCACTCAACAGCTGGGCAATTTCGACAGCAGGAATTCCTACTCAGCACTTAATTGCGGTTGCAGAAGTTGGATCAGATGCTGCTGTTCTTGCCTTTCAACATGTTCCAGGTAAAACTTTCGATTCAATCGGGCACACACTTGGCGATGCCGAACTTGCAGGTGCTTGGGAAATCGTTCGAGATTTACAGTCAGCGCGGATTGCGCATCGAGCGCTAATTGCCGAAAACTTTTTGCAGGCAACCGATGGCAAGGTTTACATTCAAGGACTTGAAGACGGAACTATTGCTGCATCCGAAGTCTTGTTGCGCATTGATCTTGCTGAAGCATTGGTTACTCTTTCCATCGAGTCAGATCCAATGCGTGCAATTCAAGCAGGTCGCGTAGTTCTTGGCGATGCTGGGTTGGCTCGCGCATTGCCGGCTTTGCAACCAGTAGCCCTATCGCCGCACACTCGGGCACAGCTCAAGGAAAATCGCGAACTATTAACAACCCTGCGAGCCACGATTTTACAAAACATGCCAGAAACAGATTTTGAAGCGATCGAAATTGAACGGGTAAAGCCACGAACCCTAGTAACAATTTTTGCTGGAACGATTGCGGCTTACCTATTACTAACTCAACTTGGTCGAGTGAACTTCTCAGAAGTGTTCAGGGTAGCCGACACTGGCTGGTTGTTAACTGGATTAGCTTTGTCTGCACTAACTTACGTCGCAGCCACTATGGCACTTTCTGGCGTGGTTCCTGAGCGCCTTTCATTTTGGAAGACTTTCCAAGCCCAATGGGCCGCTTCGTTTGCAACCTTGGTAGCACCACCAACATTAGGCTCGGTTGCAATCAATGTTCGGTATCTCTCCAAGCAAGGTATGCACACTGCTCTGGCTGGCGCCAGCATTGCCGTTGCTCAAGCCTTGGCGTTCTTTAGTCACATCTTCTTGCTATTCATTGCAGTGATTGTGGCGGGAACTTCCAGTGATTTCTCGTTCCGACCACCTCGTACCGCAATCATCGTGTTTCTTTTTGTCGCGTTGTCCGCATCAGCTTTGTTCACGATTCCAAATGTGAGGCGCTGGGTAACCGAGCGGATTCAACCTATTTTTTCCCAGGTGCTTCCACGACTTTCCTCATTGGCAAACCAACCAAAGAAGTTGGCAACTGGTGTGTTCGGAGTTCTTCTCCTTAACCTGGCTTACTGTGCCTGCTTAGTGGCAGCAGTTCGCGCATTCACCACAGATGCCTCAATCGCTGCCATTGCATTGGTCTATCTAGCTGGCTCTGTGATTGGGCAAGCCGCACCAACGCCTGGTGGTTTGGGCGCCGTGGAAGCAGCCTTAGCTGCAGGTTTAACCGCGGCTGGCATTGATCCAGGTATTGCTATTTCAGCAACTCTGGTCTTCCGGTTAATGACTTTCTGGATCCCAACAATTCCTGGTTGGTTTGCGTTTAGAAACCTGCAGCGAACTGGTGATCTTTAGTAAGAAGGTTTGTCCGGTTCGATTTGGCTAACCCAAGCAAGGATTCCGCCGCCAACATGAATGGCATCCTTAAATCCAGCTCCCTTAACGGCAGCTAATACTTCAGCTGAACGTCCGCCAACTTTGCAATGTAAAACAATTTGCTTATCGGTTGGCATCTTGGTTAAGGCATCACCCATCAAGAATTCATTCTTTGGAATCAGTACCGCACCTGGAATGCTGACGATGTCGTATTCATTCGGCTCTCGAACATCGATTAGCAAGAAGTCTTTCTCGCCACGTTCCCGAGCCTTCAACATTTCATCAAGTTGCTTAACGTTAATTGTTGAATCAACAATCGCTTCAGCAGCCTCAGTGGATACTGCGCCACAGAAAGCTTCGTAATCAATTAGTTCTGTGACAGTTGGATTCTCACCACATACAGCGCAATTTGGATCTTTACGCATTTTGATTTTGCGATAAGTCATTTCAAGTGCGTCGTAAACAATCAGTGAACCAACTAGTGGGTCACCAATGCCAGTTAAAACTTTGATAGCTTCTGTTACTTGGATTGAACCAATCGATGCACAAAGCACTCCAAGCACGCCACCTTCGGAACACGATGGAACCATTCCTGGTGGTGGTGGCTCTGGGTAAAGGCAGCGGTAGCACGGACCATGTTCGGACCAGAAAACACTTGCTTGACCATCAAAGCGATAAATCGAACCCCAAACATATGGCTTGTTTAGCAAAACGCAAGCATCGTTAACAAGGTAACGAGTTGCAAAGTTGTCGGTGCCATCAACAATTAAGTCGTACTGCGCAAAAAGTTCCATCACGTTAGTTGAATCAAGACGGGTTTCATGCTTAATGACATTTACGTATGGGTTGATGCCCTTAACCGTGTCAGCAGCACTATCCACTTTTGGTCGATCAATGTCACTTTGGCTGTGAATGATCTGACGTTGCAAGTTTGATTCATCAACAGTGTCGAACTCGACAATGCCTAAAGTTCCAACACCGGCTGCAGCTAAATACATGAGCGCTGGACTGCCAAGGCCGCCTGCACCTACGCACAATACTTTTGCATTCTTAAGGCGCTTTTGTCCGGCCATGCCAACATCAGGAATGATCAAGTGGCGGCTATAGCGACGCACTTCATCAACGGTCAGCTCAGCAGCTGGTTCAACCAACGGGGGTAATGACATTTTGACTCCTACGAACGTTATGTATCTATCAAACCCTGTTTTTCGGTTTCATGGTTAGTCGAGATACATCATGGACAGTAATCGCAAGGGTTTTGCAGAAAACTGGGGTGACTGGGACAAGTTAGCGAGCGAGGTCTACCGTAAGAACTATGGAAGACCTACCGTTTTTTGACGCCCAAGTTACCGACTCTCAAATCAGAACTGCAAAGGAAAATCTTCGGCGATCTGCCGTCATGCGAGCAGGACTAGAGGTCTTTACCGAAAAGGGCTTCCATTTAGCCTCGATGGACGATATTGCAGAACGAGCGGGTGTTAGTAAGCCAATCCTGTATCAGCACTTTTCGTCCAAACATGAACTTTATTTGGGCATTCTTGATGAACGTGTAGATGCAATTGTCCAGCAAGTACGAGGTGCCATTGATGCTGCTTCAACCAATAAGACTCGGCTAGAAGCGGCAATTAGTTGCTACTTCACTTTGGTAGATGATGCAGATCTTGGGTATCGACTTATCTTTGAATCTGATTTCACCATGAATCATGACGTACGCGCTCGTGTTGAAGATGTTGTCTCGCAGGTTTCAAGAATCGTTGGCGCCGAAGTTTCAAAGCAGACTGGAATGTCATTGGGTGAGGCAAACATTTTGGCAGGCGGCTTAAGCGGTATGGCGCAGGCTGCTGCTTGGCGATGGTTGCGGCTAGGCAGACCAATATCAATCGAGCTCGCAATCTCCCAAACCCTGGATTTGGCATGGAACGGCTTAACTTCAATTCAGGCAAAAGATAGTTCGCCCGAGGCTGAAGTGCTTCACCTGGAAGATCGCATAAGTTAACGTAGACTCGTCATCAACCGCATAAAATTTTTGGAGAAGACAGCATGGAAATTCGAATTGGTGTTCAGCACGTAACTCGTGAAGTTGTTCTTGAAAGCAACGAAACTCTTGCTGCAGTTCAGAAGTCCGTCGATGCTGCACTTTCTACAGGTTCACTCTTGACTCTTACTGACGAAAAGGGTCGCACCGTTATGGTTCCAGGCGACAAGATTGCCTTCATCGAAATCGGTGCGCAAACTGCTGGCCGCGTGGGCTTCGCAACAACTTCTTAGGTTTTGATTTGGTTTAGCTAGCTAAGCCTAAATTGGTTGCATGAAATGCAACCAAAATGAACACCGTATCTATCGGGACGTATTAGGACGCAAGTCCTCATTTGATTGCGCATTAAGCGCAATCAACATAAACACTGTGTCTTTTCGGACGTCCATGCTTAGCTTGCTAAACCAATGATGTCCATCCGCTTTGCATGACCAACTGTTAGTCGATTAACCATTGCAGTTAATTCAGTCGCAGTCATTGCAGTTTCACCAGCAGGTGGGCGTAAGAAAAGTTCCTGAAGCGCTGGACGAGAACCCGCAACCAAAGTTGCCTGGCTAATCATTTCGCCCATTAAGCGTCTTCCCCATAGAGCTAACCGACCGGCAACCTTTGGGTCTTGTTCAATAGCAGTGCGAATTCGTTCAACTGCAAATTCGGCATGACCGACGTCAGCCAATACTTCAGTAACTAACTTTGCAGTTTCAGAATCCATATGGGATGAGATCTCGCGATAGAAATCATTTGCAATGCCATCGCCCACGTAAGCCTTAAGCAGGCCTTCTAACCAATCGCGCGGGGTTAGCGTGTTGTGAAATTGATTCAATGCCGAAACAAAAGGTTGCATAGCTGCAATTGGATCTGTCCCTAGCGAGGTTAAGTGAGCCGAAATTTGTTCAAAGTGAGCAAACTCAGCAGCCGCCATTTGCGCAAGTGCAGTTTTATCTTCCAAAGTTGGTGCCAGGCTCGCATCTGCAGCAGTGCGCTCAAAAGCCACTAACTCGCCATATGCAAGGACGCCAAGGAGGTCAATTACCGCAGGACTAGTCACAACGCTTAAGGGTAGGCGATAAATGGGTACAATTGAAGTCGGCCACGAAAATGTACGTGTTTGCCGTATATCTACCAGGAGTTTTCTCATCGCTAGTTTTGCCGATCTCGGCGTTCCCCAAGACATCTGCTCGGCTTTAGCCAGCAAGGGCATCATCGATGCCTTCCCAATTCAAGAAATGACTTTGCCATTAGCTATGTCAGGCCAGGACCTAATTGGCCAAGCCAAAACTGGAACTGGAAAAACCTTAGGGTTTGGAATTCCACTTCTCACCCAGGTCATCACACCAACAAATCCAGAGTGGGCTGAGTTCAAAAATGCTGGCAAGCCACAGGGTTTAGTAATTGTGCCAACCCGTGAATTAGCAATCCAAGTTGCCGATGACTTAGAAACTGCTGGCAAGAATATGGGCGCTCGCGTCTTAAGTCTTTACGGTGGCAAGGCGTACGAACCACAGGTGGAAGCTCTAAAGAATGGTGTTGAAGTTATTGCTGGAACTCCAGGCCGCCTGATCGACATGATCAAGCAAGGTCACTTGGACTTAAGTGCAATCAAAGTTTTAGTTCTGGATGAAGCTGACGAAATGTTAGACATGGGTTTCTTGCCTGATGTTGAAACTCTGGTTAGCAAAACTCCAGCAAGTCGACAGACCATGTTGTTCTCGGCAACTATGCCTGGACAAATCGTTGCGCTCGCACGTCGTTACATGACTCAGCCAACACACATTCGCGCATCTGATCCAACTAGTGACTCTTCAACAGTTGATGCGATCGAACAGCACGTATGGCGATGTCATCAAATGGATAAACCAGAACTTGTTGCTCGCGTACTTCAAGCCGAAGGTCGTGGCTTAACCATGATTTTCTGTCGCACTAAGCGCGTTGCAGGCAACCTTGCAGAGGATCTTGCAAATCGTGGATTTGCTTCGGCTGCTGTGCACGGTGACCTTGGTCAAGGTGCACGCGAACAAGCACTCCGCGCCTTCCGCAGCGGAAAAATTGATGTGTTAGTTGCAACTGACGTTGCAGCACGAGGCATTGACGTTGCTGATGTAACTCACGTCATTAACTACGAATGTCCTGATGATGAAAAAACTTACTTACACCGCGTAGGTCGCACTGGTCGCGCTGGCGCATCAGGTGTTGCAATCACACTTGTTGACTGGCAAGACATTAACCGTTGGCAAATGATTAACCGCATGCTTGGCATGGACTTCAATGATCCAATCGAAACTTACTCATCAAGCGATCATGTTTATGAAGGCTTAGGTATCCCAAAGGGAACGACTGGCGAACTACCTGGTTCAGCTCGCACTCGCGAAGGATTGGCTAGCGAGAAGCTAGAAGATCTTGGTGAGACTGGCGCCAGCAAGGGACGACGTTCTGGAGCTGGAAAACCACAGACTGGTAAATCAGGTTCCGCTAATCGATCAAATGGTGGAAACAAGAGTTCTGCGACAAAGACTCGTTCAGCTGGTTCCAACAATGCTGGAGCCAAGGAGACTGCCGAGAAGGCTCCCGCTAAAGAGCGCACACCTCGGCAACGTAATCGAACCCGCGGAACCCAAAAGGACGCTTAGTTAAAGGCTTTAACTTGTTGCCAAGTTTCACTTAACTTGGCTTCTAAGTAATCGTTTGTCGCTTCCATGCTTAAGTCAGCAATTTCGTTGGCCATTACCGGAGTACCAAATAGCAAATGGATTGTTGGTCTGCGGAATACCTTCGAAAGCGCCTGCAGGATGCTTCGCTCAACTGATCCAGAGCCAAGTTTCCTAGTGTCGTGATGTGCAATTGGCAGGATTGGCATAGCAACAGACTTTGCTAGCGCAGCAGCGCCTGGTCGCCATGGTCTTGGTGAAGCCTCAGAATTAATCTGCACATCGCCTTCGGGATACATCAAAACGCATTCGTTGTTTTTCAAGGCAGTCCTGGCGGCTCGGTAAGCGCTTCGACCATCATGTTGGTCCGTTGGAATGATTCCGCTTCCGCTGACTATTTGTTTTGCCAACGGAAAGTTCCACATGTCTGACGTTCCAACCGGTCGTAAATGCCGGTGATGCTCACAACTTCCCTGGCAAGGTCCGTCAACTGTGTAACCAAGTTTGTGCAGTGTGCCAACCACAACAACAACATCAACTACCGTCGTGTGATTTATGACTAGCATTGCTGGACCAGGTGCATCCAAGGCACGGAGATTTTCTTCACCATGAACTTGAATCTTTGTAAGTCTGCGCGCTAGGAAATAAAGAAATGTTCCCGGTTGACCGCGCATTTGCTAATTCTACTTCAAGACTTGAAAAGTAAATTAAGCAACAGGTTGAGCGCCAGTGATCTCCACGAGTGAGCCACACATGAACGCAGCTTCTTCGGAAGCAAGGAATGCAA
>JBIIZV010000087.1:0-4461 GCA_044346095.1 Candidatus Nanopelagicales bacterium | reverse complement strand
TGTCACGAGCATACGACAGTTGGTGGTTTAGTAAAAATGTCGGAAATTAGGCTCCGCGTACAAACGCCACAGGATCAAGACGGTCGTAGTCTTTGCGGGCATTCATCAATAGCTCTCGCCATGAAGACACGTTGGAGCGTCTGCGCAATAGTGCCCGGCGCTCACGCTCAGTCATGCCACCCCAAACACCAAACTCGATTTCGTTGTCGAGGGCGTCGGCTAGGCACTCAGTGCGAACTGAACAACCAGCACAAATAACCTTCACGCGGTTTTGTGCGGCGCCTTGAACAAATAAAAGATCTGGGTCTGTATCGCGGCAAGCTGCGCTGCGACTCCATTCAGCATTCCACATTGACGATTTGTATCCCCTCATACTTGGATTAACGTCTATCGATGTTTCCCTGTGCGAAATGCTAGGGCAAACACCAATGGCTCAACTATTGGGGTATGGCATAGCCCCTGTCAATACCTTGAGCCAGATTTTTTCGTGCAAAATTGCAACTGTTATCTGTTCGATATATCCGCGTTTCGTTTCGGACATACCGGGAGTTACCATTGACTAACTATGGAAAATAACCTTGGGGGAACTGGGCTAGACCGATTCGGTCTATTGACCCGAATGGCCACTTTTGTGGCGCTAGCTGGAGTGGTCGCTGCTCTTGTTGTGCTTCCGGTTGTTGGTGGCATTGGTTTGGCTACCCGCAACAGCGCCCAGGCATTTAGCAACTTGCCAAGCGATCTGACTCAGGTTCCACTTCCACAGCAGAACACAATCGTTGATTCAAACGGTGACACAATTGCAGTTTTGTTTGCGCAGAATCGAATTGAAGTTCCACTTGAAGAGATTTCCCCGATCATGCAACAGGCAGTTATCGCGATTGAAGATCAGCGCTTCCTAAATCACGCAGGTATTGATTTCCGAGGAACTTTGCGTGCAGCTATTTCCACTGGTGCTGGTGGTCAGGTGCAAGGTGGTTCCACCGTTACTCAGCAATACGTAAAACAAATTTTGTTGACTGCCGCTACAACAAAGGAAGAGCAAGAAGCAGCCACGTCAGTTTCAATTAATCGCAAGTTACGCGAAGCCCGCTATGCAATTGCGCTTGAGAACAAACTTACTAAAAAGGAAATTCTCGAGGGCTACTTAAACATTGCTTACTTTGGTGCGGGCTCTTATGGCGTTGAGATTGCAGCGCGTCGTTATTTTTCAACCAACGCTGACAAGTTGACTTTGAGTCAAGCTGCGACGCTTGCGGGATTGGTTCAAAATCCGTCGCGTTTTGATCCAACACAATATCCAGAGCGTGCTCAGAATCGTCGTGATGATGTTTTGAACGCAATGGTTAACACTGGCTACATCACGCAAGAACAGGCTGATGCTGCAAAAGCTATTTCGGTTGAAGATGATTTAGATCCAGCCGAACTTCCAAATGGTTGCACAAGTTCTATCGCGCCATTCTTTTGCGATTATGTTTTGACGGTATTGAGAAACGATCCAGTATTTGGTGAAACACCAGAAGATCGCGCCAGGTTGTTAGACATTGGTGGACTAACCATCACAACTACTTTGGATCGTAAAGCTCAAGTCTCTTCTCAAAAAGCTGTCGAGGATCGTATTCCTTACGACGACGCAAGTGGCAAAGCTGCGTCCATCACGATGATTCGACCAGGTACTGGTGAAATAACTGCGATGGCACAGAACCGTAAATGGGGACGAAGTGGCGTTGGATACACAACAGTGAATTACGGTGCGCCTGTCGATGCGAACGGAACGGTTGGATTCCAAGCTGGATCAACATTTAAGGCCTTCACTATTGCGGCGGCGTTTAAGCAAGGTTGGGATCCATTTAAAGTAATCAATTCCCCAGCCAAGAAAGAGTTTGAAGATTTTGTTGAGTGTGAAACTGGAGATAAGTTCGCGCCGTACGAAGTGCAGAACTCAACTGCTTCTGGCGCCTTCGACATTCTCAGTGGAACTGCGTATTCCGTTAACACGTACTTTGTTGGACTGGAAGAACAGCTTGGTCTATGTGATCCACCAGAGATCGCTAAAGCTTCAGGTGTTCAACAAGGTAACGGCGAAGACTTTGAAAAGTTCCCATGTTTCACGCTTGGCTGTTTTGATGTAACCACTCTCGACATGGCTGTTGGCATGGCAACTTTTGCGGCACACGGAATTCGTTGCAATGCGATTGCTATCACTGAAGTTAAGGATCGCTACGGCAAGAACTTAAATGTTCCATCTGCAGACTGTGAACGCACTATTGATTTACAAGTAGCTGACAGCACGACTGCTGTTCTGGCTGGTGTTATTGACGGTCCAGTTAAGGGGCGTACCGGACAAGCCATGGATCTAGGTCGTCCAGCAGCAGGCAAGACGGGAACTACCGATAGTTCGGCTGCGGTTTGGTTCGTTGGTTACACCCCTGACATGGCTGCTGCAGTTTGGGTTGGCGATCCTCGCGGTGGGCAAAAGTATCCGATGAAGGGGGTAACGATTAATGGTCGTTACTACTCTCAGGTTTTCGGTTCCACAATGCCGGGACCAATTTGGCGCGATGCATTAGTTGGAGCACTTGAAGGTACACCTGAAACGCCTTGGGACTTAAACACTCTGAATGGTGTAAACGCTGGTGGTTACGGAAACAAGATCACAGCAACCAAGGACAAGTGTGCTGGCCTAGAAGAAGAAGAGCTAGCGGACTGTAAATCAAAGTCGGCACTTAAGAAATATGCTGCCGAGCTTGCTGCGGGCACATACGTTCTGGATCCAGCAACGGGTCAGATCATTGATCCATTAACGGGTCAGGTTATCGCTGAAACAAAGCCTGCCGCCTCAGAGGAAACTTCTCCATCTCCTTCTCCATCTTCAACAAAAGCCCCGTAATCTGCTGCTGAAGTTTCAATTCTCAGTCGTGGTCTGACAAGGTATAGATATGACAAACCTCAAAGAGCAACTACATACCGATCTGACAGCTGCAATCAAGGCAAAGGATTCCCTTACTTCAGGGACGCTGCGGATGGTGCTGGCTGCAATCACGAACGAGGAAGTGTCAGGCAAGGAAGCTCGAGTACTTAACGACCAAGACATGATCACGGTGCTTAATCGTGAAGCAAAGAAGCGTAAAGAAGCAGCAACTGCATATGACGAAGCAAAGCGTCCAGAACTAGCTGACAAAGAACGTGCTGAGCTTGGGATCATTCAGGCTTATCTTCCAGCCGCACTCTCCGACGAAGACTTAGCAAAAATTATTGCAAGTGCCGTTGCTGAAGTTGCTGCTAGTGGAACTACCGGACCAAGTGCAATGGGCGCGGTTATGAAACTTGTTTCACCACAGGTTTCTGGCAGAGCAGATGGTGGCGCTGTTGCTGCCGCTGTGAAATCTGCACTGGCATAACTCTTTTCAAACTTATTTCGTTGCAATTTAACTTGACCCAAAGCAGTTTTGTTTCTGGCATCGCAATAGTGTGTGCCTGTGAGTAGTTCAATCAAAACCAAAGTCGCTATTGGTTTAGGCATTATGTACGTGGCTTGGGGAACTACATATATCGGAATTGCATTCACGATTGAAACTATGCCGCCACTTTTGTCTATGTCCTTTAGATTCGTTGCTGCAAGTCTTGCTTTGTTTATCTTCATCGGGATTCGAAATGGTTGGGCGTCGTTGCGCTTATCCCGTAATGAGTTTGCCAGTGCGATCTTCTTGGGAGTCTTAATGCTTGGCATGGGACTGGGAACTATGGCGCTAGCTGAAAAAGTAGTTCCAATCGGAGTTGCATCATTGATTGGAGCGAGCATGCCGATTTGGACTGCGTTATTTCGCACCCTTGATAAGGATCGTCCGAGTCTTTTTTCTTTGTTGGGAATTGCAGGCGGCTTGGTTGGGATTGCAATCATCATATTGCCGGGCCAAACCATTGCAAGACCTGACTCCGGCGGGCAGAGTGTGACGCTCTGGATGCTCATCATTTTGTTTGGAAATCTTTGTTGGTCACTTGGATCGTTCATAGCGCCACGAATGGAAACTCCCAGCAATCCGTTGGTATTGAGTACATATGAAATGGCTGGCGCCGCTGGCGCCCTATTCATTGCTGGAATGATCCATCAGGAAACAATTTCAGATTTCATGGATGCCAGTGTTCGCTCTTGGGGTGGCTGGATTTATCTAGTGACAGTTGGTTCGTTAATCGGATATACGGTTTACACCTGGTTACTTGAAAATGCGCCAATCACCTTGGTCTCGACTTATTCGTATGTGAATCCAGTTGTTGCAGTTGCGCTTGGAATTGTGATTTTTAATGAGGCGTTAACTACCAACATTTTGGTGGGTGGCTTCATGGTCATTGTCAGCGTTGCAGTGGTTGTTGCCGTCGAATCCGTTAATAAACAAAATCTTTCGCCAGCTCAATAACACGTTCTAAAGCTGGACGTTCGCCAATAGTGATACGAACTCCTTCGCC
>JBIIZV010000085.1:0-4528 GCA_044346095.1 Candidatus Nanopelagicales bacterium | reverse complement strand
TCACGTGTTCCAGATCCAAGAATTCAGCTACACCCTGATCACCAGAAAGCAAGAGTTCAGCGTAAGTAGAAGCATCAACTGGAGATTCTTCGATTGGCGCGAAGCCATGGCCAGTAAAGAATTTGGTTTCAAAAGTTAAACAGAAAAGTCTGGTTAGTCCAAGTTCGGTAGCACGCTTAGTTAAGGCATCGATAATTTTGGAACCTACACCCTGGCCCTTGCATGTTGGATTAACTGCAACAGTTCGGACTTCTCCTAAGTCATGCCACATCACATGCAGTGCGCCACAGCCAATAACTTTTCCATCTTGTTCTGCTACATAAAATTCTTGAACATCTTCATAAAGCGTCACAGTGTTCTTGCGAAGGAGTCTCGGTCCGTCACCGGCATAGTTTTCAACTAAGTCACGGATTGCTAAAACGTCTGCAGTTACTGCTGGACGAACAGTTACGGTCATGACTATTCGGGCTTCACTAACGGGAACAAAATTGTTTCACGAATGTTCAAGCCAGTTAATGTCATTAGCAAGCGGTCAATACCCATGCCAACACCACCACTTGGTGGCATGCCGTATTCAAGCGCTCGCAAGAAGTCTTCATCTAGTTGCATTGCTTCCGCATCGCCACCAGCTTTAAGTGAAGACTGTTCCATTAAACGCTCACGTTGGATTACTGGATCAACAAGTTCGGAGTATCCGGTTCCTGCTTCATAACCGTCTATGTAAAGGTCCCACTTTTCAGCAGTTCCCTTTTGAGTTCTGTGTTCACGAACTAGTGGTGAAGTATCAACTGGGTAATCCATAACAAATGTTGGTTTCTTCAAATGCTCAACAACGTAATGTTCCAGAAGTTCTTCGACTAGTTTTCCGTGAATTGCTTTTGGATCATGGGTGATGCCCGCATCCGCGCAAAGTTTGCGGAGTTCTTCAATTGGTGTTTCTGGAGTGATCTCTTTGCCAATTGCTTTGCTAACTGATGGGAATACCGAGATTTGGTCCCAGTCACCAGATAAGTCGCGAGTGCCGCCATCAACAAGTTCATAATTCAAAGTGCCATGAACTGCCAGGGCTGCTTCTTGAATAAGTTCTCGGGTGATCGTCGCCATGTCGGTGTAGTCAGCGTATGCCTGGTAAAACTCCAACATTGCAAACTCTGGTGAGTGAGTTGAGTCTGCACCTTCATTACGGAAGTTGCGATTGATTTCAAATACGCGTTCGATTCCACCGACTACACAGCGCTTTAGGAAAAGCTCTGGTGCAATGCGTAAGAACAATTGCATGTCGAAAGCATTCGAAGCGGTTACGAATGGTCGAGCTGCTGCGCCACCATGCATAGTTTGCAGCATTGGAGTTTCAACTTCGATGTAGTCCCGCTTTGCAAAACTTGCTCGCAAGCTCGACATAGTTGCTGGACGAAGTCGCGCAACAGTACGAGCGGTATCGCGCATGATTAAGTCTGCGTAACGCTGACGTACTCGAGTTTCTTCGCTCAAAGGTTTGTGTGGATTTGGAAGTGGGCGCAAAGCTTTCGCAGCCATGTGCCAATTGTCAGCCATTACGGAAAGTTCGCCGCGCTTGCTGCTGATAACTTCACCAACAACAGCAACTACATCGCCAATATCGACTAAGCCTTTCCAAGCATCAAGTTGCTCTTCACCAATTCGATCAAATGAAAGCATTGCTTGAATTGTTTCGCCAGTTCCTGCTTGTAATTGTGCGAAGCAAAGCTTGCCAGTGTTGCGCATAAACATAACGCGGCCAGCTATACCGACAGTGTCACCACTTTCTTGCTCAGCAACCAAGTGTGCGTATTTGTCGCGGACCGCCGGAATCGTCGTAGTTACTGGAACTCGAACTGGGTAAGCCTCTTGACCATTTGCCAAAATTGCAGCCCGCTTTTCGTGACGCACCTGCATTTGTTCTGGCAGGTCGTCTACTTCTTCGGCAGCTGGATTCTGGTCGGTGGTCATTGACCAAGATTATCGGTACTAAGCGTTGCGCTCGAACATCAGACGCAGACCAATCAATGTTAGATCTGGCTCGTGGTGGGTTATGGTCTCGGACTCAGGGACCACAATGGCCGATAAGCCACCAGTGGCAATGACTGCTTTAACTGGAGCTCCCAACTCATCAACAATTCGATCCACCAAACCATCAACTTGTCCCGCGAATCCATAGACTGCGCCAGACTGCAAGGCTTCGACGGTATTTTTGCCAATTACGTTGCGTGGAGCGATCAACTCAACTTTTCGTAGCTGCGCAGCTCGTGAGGCCAATGCATCAATTGAAATCTCAATGCCAGGTGCCAGGGCACCACCAAGGAATTCACCTTTGGCTGAGATCACATCAAGATTCGTTGAAGTTCCAAAATCGACCACGATTGCCGGACCGCCATACAGCGTGAAGGCGGCCAATGAATTTACGATGCGATCTGCGCCAACTTCTTTTGGATTGTCGGTCAGAACTGGAACGCCAGTTTTGATTCCTGGTTCGACAATTACTTGTGGGACATCTTGGTAATAGTTGTTCAACATCGTGCGCATTTCGCGAAGCACGGCTGGCACGGTTGAGCAAAGTGCAATCCCAGTAATCTCTGGGGCGTCGCTAAGTATCGCCTTGAACTTAAGTGCCAATTCATCAGCAGTCTCACGGCTATCTGTCTTAGTTCGCCAAGACGAAACTAATTGGTCACCGGCAAATAATCCGAGAACGGTATTGGTATTGCCGACATCAATTGCTAACAGCATGATTTTCCTACTTTGCTATCTCGAGGTTGTCGATGAGTCTTACGTCTTCAATGTTGACCGCCACGAAAACTCGGGCGTTATTAAGTGTTGGCGATGAAACTAAATCATTGGATTTGATTTCAAAGTATTCAATTTCGAACTTCCCGTCATGTTTCAAGATCGCAATACCGGCGGCTTCTGCAACTTCAACTGAGCCGGAGTTCAAAAATTCTTCGGATGCTTTTTTCATCGCAGCCGGAATCAATTTTGCATGTTCGATAGCTTGCTCTGAAAGCCGGCGATTTCGACTCGATAGCGCAATTCCAAATTCATCACGCACGGTTGGTACTCCAACGATTTCGATTGGCATCTTTGTAGCAGCAACCATCGCTTTGACCAGGGTTAGTTGTTGGAAATCTTTTTCACCAAAGAATGAATAGTTGGCATGAGTAATTGAAAGCAAACGTTCCACGACCGTCAACATTCCACGAAAGTGGCCAGGTCGAGCTTTACCTTCTAATACATCTCCGATAGCACCAGGTTCCATTGGCGGATTCACTTCCAGCCCGTTTGGATACATCTGTGCAACATCTGGAACAAAAACTGCATCAGCACCGGCGCTTTGCAAAGTATCTAGATCAGAATCCAAGGTTCTCGGGTATTCAGCTAAGTCCGAAGAATTATTGAACTGTGTCGGGTTAACAAAGATTGTCGCAATAACTCGAGTTCCACTTGGAGTGTTTGCTTTTGCGTATTTGACCAACTCGGCATGGCCTAGATGCAAAGCACCCATGGTCAAAACTGCTGCGATTGGAGTGGATTCTCTTGCAGCCCAGGCATCAACTTCGGCAACGGTATTTAAAACTATTGGGCGGCTCATGATTCATCTGCCAAAACAGTCAACAGCTCTTCGGCCAGCTGCGGCTGCAAAGTTCCCGAAGCAAGAGCCCGAATAGCCGTTAACCGCGCCATTGCTCGATAAGCCTGTGTTACTGCTGGATCAAAGTTTGCTAACACGCGCAAATGTTCCCGAACTGTTCTGGCATCACCGCGCGCGACTGGACCAGTGATCGCTGCATCGCCATTACGCAATGCGTTATCTAAAGATGCGCCAAGTAGTGGAGCGACCAAGTCCTCTGGGTTTGTGATTCCAGCGGCTTCAAGTAACTCTGTTGTTTGGGTAACTAACGTCATTAAATTGTTTGCACCAAAAGTTAAAGCTGCGTGATACAGCCCGCGATTTTCTTCGGGCACCCATATTGGTTCTCCACCAATCTCTACAACCAGAGTTTCAGCTACCGGACGCAAAGTCTGAACGGTTGTGATGCCAAATGGACAAGCGGATAACCGATTCAGGTCGATGCTCGTTCCGGTGAAAGTCATCACCGGATGAAGTGCTAACGGCAGACAACCTTGATCGGTTAACGGTCGCAGAATTTCAATTCCAAACCTGCCTGATGCATGCATTACAAACGTTCCAGGACTCACTGCATTGGTTGCAGCTAAACCATTGACGACTTGGCTGAGGTAATCATCAGGCACAGTCAAAAGAATCAGATCTCGATCCTTAACTGCTTCTTCAATTGAAGTAACTGGTACGCCCGGCAAAAGTGATTCAGCTCTTAGTTTTGAAATGTCGCTAACTGCAGTGCAGGCACGGATGTTGTGTCCAGCACGTTTTAGGGCAGCACCTAACACGGAACCGGCTCTGCCAGTTCCGACTACGCCAACGTCAAGGCGTGGAGGTTTTTCGGTCCAAGGCTCATCGCTCTCGGCCATCGTGTTGACCACGTAATAAGACTAG
>JBIIZV010000086.1:0-4528 GCA_044346095.1 Candidatus Nanopelagicales bacterium | reverse complement strand
GGCCCAATCTGACGATTTCGCCGTAACCACCCCTAACTGTTAGCCTTACAACACAGACGAATGAGGGGCGGGCGCCCCACATCTCGTGTCACATCTAAAGATCTTCGGATCTGTTCGCGCCCGAGAGGAACAAATATATGCCATTGGAATCTGCAGTAAAGCAGGCCATCATCGCAGAACACGGCACTAAGCCTGGCGATACCGGAAGCCCAGAAGTCCAGATCGCATTGATGACACAGCGCATCAACGATCTAACCGGACACCTAAAAACTCATAAGCACGATCACCACAGCCGTCGCGGTTTGCTTCTGCTTGTTGGTCAGCGTCGTCGTCTACTTGATTACTTAACCAAGACAGACATCAATCGATACCGCGCGATCATCGAAAAACTCGGTATCCGCAGATAACTTTTCGTGCGCTTCTTAGGAAGTGAGCTGTGTCGGTTTCGTGCCGGCACAGCAAGCACAAAATCAAGACTCGCAGTTTTGCGATAACCGCGGATAGCACGCACATTCGAGCAGTTTGGTCGGTCCTCGGTAGTGAAGTTCGGCTCAATGAGCCGCGCTTCTCGATCGAAGATCGACATGTGATTTGAATGCATTTCACTCGTTAGAAGTGCAGTGTTATCCCTTTATAAAGAGGGAGGTTACCCATGGAGGGTAACGAAGTACAGACAAGCGTTGCTGTGATTGACAATGGGTCATTCGGAAAGCGCACAGTTAAGTTCGAAACCGGACGTCTTGCACGTCAGGCAAACGGAACCGCAGTTGTTTACATGGATGACGACACAATGTTGCTGTCTGCTACCACTGCAGGTAAATCACCTAAAGATCAGTTTGATTTCTTCCCACTAACCGTGGACGTCGAAGAGCGTATGTACGCTGCTGGACGTATCCCAGGATCATTCTTCCGTCGTGAAGGCCGTCCAACTGAAGACGCAATTCTTACCTGCCGTCTAATTGACCGTCCATTGCGCCCATCATTCGTTAAGGGACTTCGTAATGAAGTTCAGGTTGTTGTAACCGTTATGGCATTAAATCCAGATGTGCTTTACGACGTAATCGCAATCAATGCTGCATCTATGTCAACACAGCTTGCAGGTTTGCCATTCTCCGGACCGATTGGTGGCGTTCGCGTTGCACTAATCAACGGTCAGTGGGTTGCCTTCCCAACACATAGCCAACTCGAAGACGCCGTCTTTGATATGGTTGTTGCTGGTCGCGTTGTTGGCGATGACGTAGCGATCATGATGGTTGAAGCCGAAGCTACCGAAAACACAATTGCTCTTATCAAGGGTGGCGCGAAGGCTCCATCTGAAGAAGTCGTTTCTGAAGGTCTTGAAGCTGCTAAGCCATTCATCGCGGAATTGTGCCGCGCGCAGTCTGCACTTGCAGCTGTTGCAGCAAAAGAAACTGCAGATTTTCCAGTCTTCTTGGATTACGAAGCTGATGTTTTCGCAGCCGTTGAAGCCGCAGTTTCTGATGATCTAGCCAAGGCATTAACTATCGCCGGCAAACAAGAGCGCGAAACCGAACTGGACCGCGTAAAGGAACTGACTATCGAAAAGGTAGCTGGCAGCTTTGAAGGTCGCGAAAAGGAAGTTAGTGCAGCTCTTCGCTCACTAACCAAGAAGCTAGTTCGCAAGCGCGTTATCAAGGACAAGGTTCGTATCGATGGCCGTGGCCTTCGCGACATCCGTTCCTTGAGTGCTGAAGTTGATGTAATTCCACGCGTTCACGGTTCGGCATTGTTCGAACGTGGCGAGACTCAAATTCTTGGCGTAACAACCTTGAACATGATGAAGATGGAACAGCAGCTAGACACTTTGTCACCTGTTACTCGCAAGCACTACATGCACAACTACAACTTCCCGCCTTACTCAACTGGTGAGACTGGTCGCGTAGGTAGCCCTAAGCGTCGCGAAATTGGTCACGGCGCATTGGCTGAGCGTGCTTTGGTTCCAGTTCTGCCAACAAAGCAGGACTTCCCATACGCAATCCGTCAGGTTTCGGAAGCATTAGGTTCAAACGGTTCTACTTCAATGGGCTCCGTATGTGCTTCAACGCTTTCGCTTCTTAATGCAGGTGTGCCACTTCAGGCACCTGTTGCTGGAATTGCAATGGGTCTTATCTCTGATGAAATCGACGGTAAGACTGAGTATGTTGCACTTACCGACATCCTTGGTGCTGAAGATGCATTTGGCGACATGGACTTCAAGGTTGCAGGAACTAAGGACTTCATCACTGCGCTACAACTAGACACCAAGCTTGACGGCATCCCAGCTTCAGTTTTGGCTGGTGCGCTAACACAGGCCCGCGAAGCACGTCTTGCAATCCTTGACGTAATGCTTGAAGCAATCGATGCACCTGACGAAATGTCACAGTATGCACCGCGCATCATCACAGTAATGATTCCAATCGACAAGATTGGTGAAGTTATTGGTCCAAAGGGCAAGATCATCAACCAGATTCAAGAAGAAACTGGTGCTGACATTTCCATTGGTGATGACGGCACGGTTTACATTGGTGCAACTAATGGTGAAGCAGCAGATGCTGCTCGCGCCCAGGTTAATGCCATTGCAAACCCAACCATGCCTGAAGTAGGCGAGCGCTACATGGGAACAGTTGTTAAGACAACAAACTTCGGTGCATTCGTTTCACTTTCACCAGGCAAGGACGGCTTGTTGCACATCAGTCAGCTACGCAAGCTTTCCGGTGGCAAGCGCGTTGAGAATGTTGAAGACGTTCTTAAGGTTGGCGACAAGGTACACGTAGAGATCGCGGAAATCGATCCACGTGGAAAGCTGTCACTAGTACCTGTAGTTGAAGGTTCAGACGAAAGCGCAGATGACGCTGGAGACGAAGACTAAAACCGTGACATCACGAAACTCCGCAGTGGTCCTTGGGCATGAACAACGCCCAGGGACCACTCGCACGTTACTGACCGCCGAGCAAGGTGGCTTGGTTAAGCGAACAGTATTACCTGGCGGACTTCGAATCATCACTGAGCAAATGCCATCGGTTAGATCTGCAGCCATCGGCATTTGGGTGAACATCGGTTCACGCGATGAAGTTGCCTCGCAGACTGGTTCAGCTCACTATCTCGAGCACTTGCTATTCAAAGGCACCAAGACTCGTAGTGCATTAGATATCTCATCAACTATCGACGCTGTCGGCGGCGAAATGAATGCATTTACTTCAAAGGAAGTTACGTGCTTCTATACCCGCGTATTAGACACGAGTGTCCCGCAAGCAATTGATGTCCTTGTGGACATGATTACTTCGGCCACAATTACTTCAGTTGATGTTGATCAAGAGCGCCAAGTAGTTCTAGAAGAGATCGCGATGCGTGACGATGATCCAGCTGATTTAGTGCATGAGCAATTCTCGAAAGCGATGTTTGGCGATGCTCCACTAGGTCGTTCAATCCTCGGTACTGTCGAGAACATTTCTTCCCTTTCCAGAAGGTCTATCAATAGCTTCTACAAGAAGTACTACACACCAGATCGCTTAATTGTTGCGGTGGCTGGAAATGTGGATCACGCAACGATTGTGAAGCTTGTTCGCAAGGCTTTCAATCAAGGTGGATTTGCTCTCGATGGTGACGAAGCACCTTATGTATCCGTCAAGAACAAGACCAAAGTTTTGCAAACTGGTGGTTACGTTAAGCAAGACAAGACAACTGAGCAAGCGAACCTTGTAATTGGTGTGCCAGGACTTGATCGCGCCGATGAGCGTCGTTACATCCAATCAGTCTTCAATGCAGCACTCGGCGGTGGCATGTCTAGTCGCTTATTTCAGGAAGTTCGCGAGAAGCGTGGACTTGTCTACACGGTTTATTCCTTTGGCCAGCAGTTTCAGGACGCTGGCATGGCTGGTGTTTACGCTGGATGTAGCCCAAAGAATTTAGATCAGGTTCGGGAAGTTATAACCAATGTGCTTGATGATGTGGCCAACAATGGCATCACTACTGCCGAATTGGATAAAGCAAAAGGCCAAGTAAGTGGTGGCATGGTTTTGGGTCTAGAAGACACTTCTTCTCGAATGAGCAGAATTGCTAGGTCCGAGATGAACAATGGTTATGTGCCTTCTGTATCCGAAGTACTGGACCGAGTTTCAGCTGTCACAATGGAAGAAGTTCATGCGCTTGCGCACCAACTTTGGTCGCAGGATCGTCTTACCGCAGTTGTTGGACCGGAGTAACTAATGTCAAAGATTAAAGTCGGCGTACTTGGGGCTAAAGGACGTATGGGTGAAACTGTGTGTACAGCTGTTGCGCAGAGCACTGATTGTGAATTGGTAGCTGCTCTTGACGTAAATGACGACCTTAAGGAATTGGTTTCCAATGGCGCTGAAGTTGTTGTGGATTTCACAACACCTAATTCAGTTGTGGCAAATCTAAAGTTTTTAGCGGAAAACAACATCCACGCAGTTGTAGGCACAACAGGTTTTGATGCGGACAAGTTAGCCGCCGTTGAAAAGCAATTTGCAGCAAGCAAAGCCAATGTTGTAATCGCTCCTAACTTCGG
>JBIIZV010000084.1:0-4533 GCA_044346095.1 Candidatus Nanopelagicales bacterium | reverse complement strand
TTCAGGCAGCGTAGGAATCCACGATTTGGTTCGTGATTCCATGGGACAGGACCAAAACCCTTCCAGCCATTCTTACGAAGTGCATCAAGGCCGCGGTGGTATCCAACTCGAGCAAATGCGTATGACTCGATGATTCGCTTTTCATTCCAAGCCTGATCAGCTAGCGCTGCCCAAGCCAGACTGCTTTCTGGAAATTCTGCCGCCACTACTTCTGGTGACTTACCAGCGGCAATAGCTTCTAGTGCGCGATTGTCTGCAGGTAGCAGTGTTGGTGGTGGGCCGCCTAGTAAATCTTGTCCGATTGACATTATTTGATCCGCGTTCCAGTAGCGCGTAGATCTTCGCAAGCCTTAACAACGCGAGCAGCCATGCCAGCTTCAGCCGCTTTGCCGAATGCTCGAGGGTCGTAAATCTTCTTGTTACCAACTTCGCCATCAATCTTTAGGATGCCGTCGTAGTTCTTGAAGATGTGGTCTGCTACTGGACGAGTAAATGCATATTGTGTATCGGTATCGATGTTCATTTTGATTACGCCGTAATCAAGTGACTCGCGAATCTCCGAAAGCAAAGAACCTGATCCACCATGGAAAACCAAATCAAGTGGTTTGTCCTTGGTGTTGTGCTTTGCCTGAACAGCATCTTGAAGTTCTTTCAGGATGCCTGGAGTTAGTACTACGTTACCTGGCTTGTAGACACCGTGAACATTTCCGAAAGTGGCTGCAACTAAATAGCGTCCGCGTTCTCCAAGACCTAAACGATCAGCCATTGCTAATGCATCTTCTGGTGTTGAGAATAACTTGGCATCATGTGATGCTTCGATGCCATCTTCTTCGCCACCAACAACACCAATTTCAATTTCTAGAATGGTTCGCGCTGCTGCACATTTATCTAACATCTCGTCAGCGACCGCTAAGTTTTCTTTCATTGAAACTGCTGAGCCATCCCACATGTGTGATTGGAATAGCGGCTCTTGGCCAGCCTTAACTCGATCGGCTGAAATCTGAACTAGTGGACGCATAAAGCCATCTAGCTTTTCAGCTGGGCAGTGGTCTGTGTGAAGCGCAATGTTTACGCCGTAACCTTTGGCAACAGCATGTGCAAATTCAGCAAGGGCTACTGAGCCAATGACCATATCTTTAACGCCTTGACCGGATGCGAATTCCGCGCCACCCCAAGAAACTTGCACGATGCCATCACTCTCGGCTTCTGCAAAACCGCGAATCGCAGCAACAATGGTCTGCGAAGAAGTGCAGTTAATTGCGGGGTAAGCGAATGCGCCGGCCTTGGCGCGATCAAGCATTTCGTTATAAATCTCTGGGCTAGCGATTGGCATTGGTCAGACTCCTGGAATCAATAAATCTGTGGGCTTGGGCTTGCCGCTGCCCACGTTCCCATTGTGTCACGGGTAAAGTCATATGGTGATTGCAACTACCCCATTCGAATTCGCAACGAGCATTCAAGCTGCGGGACTACTTGATCCAGAAGGCTTACTCAAAGGATTTGGCGGCCTGGCGCTCTTTGCTGCTTGCATGATTCTGTTCATCGAATGTGGCCTGCTCGTCGGCGTTATTTTGCCGGGCGACTCCTTGCTATTCATTGTTGGGATGTTAATTGCCAGCAACTTCATAACAACGCCGTTGGCCATTGCATTACTACTTATGACAGTTTCGGCTATCGCTGGAAATCTCTTGGGATATTGGACTGGGGTCAAAGTAGGTCCAAAACTATTCAATCGGCCAGACTCAAAAGTGTTCAAAACTGAGTACGTAGTGACAACTCAAAACTTTTTCGAAAAGCATGGCTCACGCGCAATTGTGCTTGCACGCTTTGTGCCAATCGTGCGCTCGGTAATCACCGGTATGGCTGGGGTTGCTCGCATGGACTACAAAACCTACGCAACTTTTAGCACAATCGGCGGAATTGTTTGGGTTTGCTCAATGACGCTTGCTGGATACTTCTTGGGAAGCATTCCATTCATCAAAGAAAACATCGACTTCGTTGCGATTGGAATCGTGTTGCTGAGTTTGATCCCAGTTGTCTTCGAAGTCTTGCGCCAACGCAGGTTGGGTAAGAGTTAAAGACCTAAGTCCGGCAAGTTGTAAGCGTAAAAATAATCAAGGCCAGCGGCTTCAATAGTTGGTCGCGCAGCTCGTTCCACAATCACTGCTACTGCAACTACTTCTGCGCCTGCTTCGCGTAGCGCTTCAACTGCGGTCATAACCGAACCACCCGTTGTGCTGGTGTCTTCGACAGCAAGCACGCGGCGGCCTTTAACATCTGGTCCTTCAATTCGACGCTGTAGGCCATGTGCCTTCTCCGCTTTACGAACTACGAAGGCATCAAGTTTGCGACCTTGCGCAGCAGCAGCGTGAAGCATTGCAGTTGCAACTGGATCTGCACCAAGGGTTAATCCGCCGACTGCATCGAATTCCAAATCTTTTGTCAGCTCCAACATGACGCGACCAATGATTGGTGCAGCTTCGGCATCAAGAGTTACTCGACGTAGGTCCACGTAATAATCCGCTTCTTTGCCACTGGAAAGAATTACCTTTCCGTGCACCACGGCTTTATCGATTATCTGTTGACGTAACTCATCGCGATCTGACATGCCCCTAGCCTATTTCGATTGATCATTCATTGATGGGCTGACCTGGACATAACAAAAGGACCCGAGAAAATCTCGAGTCCTTTTGTATAAGGTGTTGGTCTTAAACCGGGCGTACGTGCTCTGCCTGAGGACCCTTTGGGCCTTCGCCGATTTCGAACTCAACTCGCTGATCCTGTTCCAGGGTCTTGAATCCATCAACCTCAATAGCTGAGTAATGAAGGAATACATCGCGATCAGTGCCATCAACTTCTACGAAGCCATAGCCCTTTTCCTGGTTGAACCACTTGACTGTGCCTAACATGGCATCTCTTTTCTTAATGGGTCGAAGCGACGTTTGCCGCTTCGGGTCTTGCTCCCTGCCCACCAAGGTGAGAGTTCGCATCGTGCTCGCGAATCTTTGTCTTCGAGTCTTACTCTCTAACGAAAAGCTTGCCTTCGACCAAAATTAACTCTACGGCACATAAGCACAAGGTATTCGCCACTTTGTTCAAAAACGCCGATAACTATCGGTTTTTGCCTAACTTTAGAGACGGTTTATAGAGCTTTTATCCGCCAGCAACTGCCGGAACAATCGAAACTGTTACTCCTGCAGCAGTCGGGGTATTGAGCCCATCAAGGAAGCGAACGTCATCGTCGTTTACATAAACATTCACGAAGCGTCGTAACTCACCAGTGTCAGAAATCACTCGCTGCAAAATGCCAGGTGCCATTGCCTCAAGAGCGTCTAGTACGCCTTGCAAAGTCGCTGGAGCTGGATCTACTTCCACGGTTGATTGGTCAGATACATATGCCCGCAGGATTGTTGGGATTCGGACTGTAACGCTCATCAGGCACCTTCAATAACTTTTGCAACGGATTCGACATTTGGAGAAATTGTTGCTGAGAAACCGTTTCCGGTTGCCACAGCATCAAGTGTTTTTAGGCCTTCGCCAGTATTAACAATTACGGTCTCAGCAGTTGGATCTAGCAGGCCTTGCGCAAGAAGTTTGCGAGTTACCGCAACTGTGACTCCGCCTGAGGTCTCGCCAAAGATTCCTTCACACTCAGCAAGTAAGCGAATGCCTTCAACAACTTCGGCATCGGTGACATCGCCAATTGCGCCATTTGTTCGACGTACTGCATCTAATGCATACGGTCCATCAGCTGGGTTTCCAATTGCAAGTGACTTAGCTATGGTGTCTGGCTTAACTGGACGTACTACTTCATTACCTTCGGCCCAGGCAGTTGAAACAGGATTGCAACCAGTTGCCTGTGCGCCAAATACTCGCCATGGTTTGCTTTCAACTAAACCAAGTTCTACGAACTCACGCCAACCCTTATCGACCTTGGTTAGCAATGCGCCAGAGGCAACTGGAATCACAACTTGATCTGGAAGTCTCCAGCCAAGTTGTTCGGCAATTTCATAACCAACAGTTTTGGATCCTTCGGCGTAGTACGGGCGAAGGTTTACATTTACGAATCCCCAGTTGGATGAAACTTCTTCACCAATTAGTTCGCCGCACAGACGATTAACATCGTCGTAGTTTCCTTCGATGCCAATGACGTGACCGTTATAAGCAGCGGTTGCCTGGATCTTGTGCTGTTCCAAATTTGAAGGAACCAATACAACAGACTTTTGTCCGGCCCGAGCTGCAGCCGCAGCCACAGCATGCGCCAGGTTTCCAGTTGAAGCGCACGCCAAAGTGTTGAAGCCAAGTTGAATGCCAGCACTCTGTGCAACTGCAACTACTCGGTCCTTGAATGAGTGAGTTGGATTACCGCTGTCATCTTTAACCCAAAGTGTTCCGGTGATACCTAACGCCTTTGCCAAGTTGTCAGCGCGATGCAGTCTGGTCATTCCTGGAGCCAAGTTGCGAGACTGAGCAATGTTTGCCGGAACTGGCAAAAGTGGCGCATAACGCCACAAAGAGAACGGACCCGATTGG
>JBIIZV010000185.1:0-4564 GCA_044346095.1 Candidatus Nanopelagicales bacterium | reverse complement strand
CAATTGAAATGACCAATGTGGAATCTAGGTTCACCGATTAGTCCTTTGAGTTAGGAATTGTTTGCCATTTGAGCATCGGCACGTTGCTCCGGGTTGTCATGGTCATCATGAGTGATGCGCTGACTAATAACCTGCGTTACACCATCGCCACGCATAGATACGCCGTAAAGCGCATCTGCAATTTCCATAGTGCGCTTCTGGTGAGTAATGATCAAGAGCTGTGAATTTGCGCGCAGTTCTGCCAGGATCTCGAGCAAGCGACCAAGGTTTACATCATCGAGTGCTGCTTCAACTTCGTCCAGGATATAGAACGGGCTTGGACGGGACTTAAACAGCGCAATCAAGAAAGCGACCGCCGTTAAGGATTGCTCACCACCTGAAAGCAGCGACAAACGCTTGTAAGTCTTACCTGGTGGACGGGCTTCAATTTCCACACCGGAGTTCAGTAAGTCATTTGGCTCAGTAAGGATCATGCGAGCCTCACCACCTGGGAACAAGCGCGAGAATACGGTCATGAATTCGCGCGCAGTATCTTCGTAGGCCTGCGAGAACACTTCTTGCACGCGAGCATCAACATCTCGAATTACACTCATCAAGTCGTTGCGGGACTTGCGAAGATCCTCAAGTTGCTCACCAAGGAATTTGTGACGTTCTTCAAGGGCCGAGAACTCTTCGAGGGCAAGTGGATTAACTTTGCCAAGCAGTGCAAGCGAACGTTCGGCTGCAGCCAAGCGAGATTCCTGCTGAGTTCGCACGTATGGATACGGCTCTGGTTCTGGATCATCAGGATTAACTTCATCGCCTGGTGCTGGTGGTGAAGGTGGAACTAAGACGTCTGGACCATATTCAGCCAGTAACTCTTCAGGTCCAACACCAAAGTCTTCGACTGACTTGTTTTCCATAGCTTCAATGCGAAGTCTTTGCTCGGCTCTGGCAACTTCATCGCGATGTACCGAGTCGGTAAGTACTTCTAGTTCTGCAGTTAGCTCGCGGATGCGCTCACGAATCTTTCGAACTTCAGCTTCTTCAGTCTGACGGGTAGCAACGGCTTGCTCGCGTTCAAACTGTGCCAACGCGACAGACTGAGTTAATAGTTCGAGCGCAGTTTCCGATGCAACCACAACAGCCTTAGCAACTTGTGCTTCGCGGCGTCGGCGCTCGCGTAATTCAATAGCGCGGGCGCGGGCAGTGCGCTCAAGGTTTGCCGAATGCTCAAGTTGCTCAGCCTGAGTTCCCAGAGCTCGCACTCGTTCTTCGCCAGTACGAACAGTCAGGCGCACGTTAAGTTCAGCTTGGCGAACATCTTCAAGAGTCTTAACTAAAGATTCCCGATTTTCTTCACTTAATTCAGATTCTGAAATTTGATCATTCTCAGCAGCCGAATAGCGAGCTTCTAATTCCTGAACACTGCGCAAGTCATCTTCGCGTGCTTTATTTGCAGATGCGATAGCAGCAGCAACACGATCGGCTTCCCCGGTTGCACTTCGAACAACGGATTGCAAACTTCCAAGTTGGACTGCGATTGCAGCCATGCTGGCATCAGATTCGTGTAAGCGCTCCAGGGAGTTGCTGACCAAAACTAAAGCAGCTTCTTGAGCTTGCGTTGCGCCAACAACAGCAAACTTTGCGCGGTCGACGCGATGAGCAGATGCTTCTAACTTAACTCGGGCTTCATCAATTGCAGCCTGGATTTCCACCAAGCTCTGAGTGCCCTGCGAACCACCTTGCACAAATCCATGTCCAACCACGTCACCATCGCGAGTTACCGCGCGCAGTGATTGATTTCCATTAACAACTTGGCGGGCTTCCTCGAGAGAGTTTGTGACTACAACTCGTTGCAAGATTCCGGAGAGACTTGAACGCAATTCCGGATCGCAAGAGATTAGATTTACTGCATACCGCTGCCCACTGGAAAGCGTTGGCCACTGACTTTGATCACTGGAGTTTTGGCCAACTACAACAAGTGCGGCTCGTCCCGCATCATCGCGGCGCAACATGCGAACTGCATTCTCGGCTGCATCAGTGGATGCAACGGCGATTGCATCAGCGGCAGAACCGAGTGCGGCAGCAATTGCTGATTCCCAACCGTTTTCAATTTGCATTAACGCAGCAACTGAGCCAAGAATTCCTGACATCGTGTCGGTTGCTGCCAGAATTGCAGCGCCACCATCACGCCTTGCCATGCCTTGCTCAAGAGCTTCAAGGCGAGCAATCGCGCCAGCGCGCTCGCGCTCGGCTTCTTGCTCTTCAAGCTTTGCTGACTCTAATTCCTTTTCTGCGTCAGCTAACGCACGAGATGCTTCATCGTGTTCGCTATCTAGTCCAAGTTCGCCAGCATCCATGCCGGCAACCTGGCTTTCAAGGGCTGTGAATTCCTGAGCTGCCTGATCTGCACGCTCGCGGGCTTCGGCTAGACGCTCATCAAGGCGCTCAATTTCTGCAGAACGCGCATCAAGTCGAGACTTAGCAGCCGCAACTTGGCCAGCAATTCTGGCCAGACCTTCACGACGATCAGCTACTGCCCGAGTTGCTGCGTGTAGCCGAGCATCTTCGGCAGCAAGTGCTGCTTCGGCTGAAGTTCGTTCACTGATTGCCGCATTCAGTGCCAATCGATCAGCATCAACCTGGCCAGCAAGTTCTGATTCTTGAACTCGCAAGGCATGTGCTTCACGATCGATTTCTTCGGGATCGCGACCACGCTGAACATCTTCTTCTTCGGTTTCACCTAATCGAACACGTTCTTTTGCAAGTGCCATGGTGGAACGTAGGCGTTCTTGTTGGGCACCTAACGCGTAAAAAGTATTTTGTGCGCGATCAACCTGTGGCGCAGACTCTGCAATCGCTGCATCCAAAATTGCTTCGCGGGCTTTTGCAGCCGTTAGTTCGCTTTCAACTTCCGAACGTCGCTCTCGCAATGCGGTCTCGTCGGCAATTTCCGCTTCAAGCGCAGACTTCATTTGTGTTAGGTCATCGGCCAACAAACGAAGGCGCGAATCACGAACATCCGACTGAATAACGTTTGCACGGCGGGCAACTTCTGCCTGACGGCCAAGAGGCTTTAGTTGGCGGCGAAGTTCATTTGTTAAATCCTCAACACGGGTGAGGTTAACTTCCATTGCTTCAAGTTTTCGAATTGCTTTTTCTTTACGTTTGCGATGCTTTAGAACACCGGCAGCTTCTTCGATGTAGCCACGTCGTTGCTCTGGTGTTGCAAGCAAGATGTCGCGCAGTTGGCCTTGACCAACGATTACGTGCATCTCGCGACCGATACCTGAGTCGCTTAACAATTCTTGAATGTCTAACAAGCGTGAAGTAGTTCCGTTGATCGCATATTCAGAGCCACCATTGCGGAACATGGTTCGAGAAATAGTTACTTCGGCATAATCAATTGGCAATGCGCCATCTGAGTTATCAATCGTTAGCAATACTTCTGCGCGACCCAATGGGGCTCTGCCGGATGAGCCAGCGAAGATAACGTCTTCCATTTTTCCGCCACGCAAGCTTTTAGCACCCTGCTCACCCATTACCCAGGCGATTGCATCAATAACGTTTGACTTGCCAGATCCGTTAGGACCGACGACTGCAGTGATACCTTGCTCGAAATTAAGGGTCGTTGAAGATGCGAACGACTTGAAGCCGCGGATCGTCAGACTCTTCAGGTACACGCGAATCTTTCTTGAGGTTTCGCTGGTCAGGGGAAGAGGACGCAGGCGGTGGAATTGCTTGCGCCCAGTCTATCTTTTGCCCTTGAAATCATTGGATTTGGGCAGGGAAATTAGGACTGCGACCAGGATTGAAGCTCATTGAGGATATTGGCCCAGCCCTTGTAGTCGATGAGTTGCGGGGTTGATCCTGCCATTGTGGTTCCAATGTGCCTGCGGAAATCCGGGAACTGCTTAACTACCTTGGAAAAAGTGTCTGAATATGTGCGAATTGTGAACAGAATATCCCCAGAAACTGGCAGTTTTCGAAGGGTCTGACGCTCACGTCTGAAGTGGAGTGATTCCTCGATATTTGAACTGCTGATTTCCATGGCGTCCGGACTGCGAACTGCAGTTGGCTGATGAAGCTCACCGCTGTCCATAACGGTCCAGTTCACTCGCCAAACTGGCCGCTCCACAGTTAACTTGTCGAAAATGTTTTGGGTGGCTACCCCAATGGTCTCGGCATAGTGCGGAACTGGCCCATGAATGCCCAAAAGGTTCTTACCGATCTTTTCGCGCACATCCCAACGACTTGGGAAACACAAACTTGCTGCTGACAAAATCCAATCTTTTCCAACCTGACTCATCACACATAGGTCTTCTTGCACAAGAAGCGATGCGGCTTCGAGTGGATGCAGATTTGGATCTACTGAAACCTCTTTAGGCCAGCGCTCTGGGAAAACCCGCGGTAAGTGTTCGCTAAGTAGATCTAGCACTTCGCGCGATCCAGTATCACCGAGTGGCAATGACAGGAATACTTCATCATGTTTCTTAGTAAGTAGATCGCGCTTTTGAGCGAGGTCGGATTCATAATTGGAATTGATTTCAATCCACTTAGTTAAGTCAAGCGCCCGCGCACC
>JBIIZV010000082.1:0-4573 GCA_044346095.1 Candidatus Nanopelagicales bacterium | reverse complement strand
CGTATAGCTAGCCAGCTTCTAGACCGCAAGACCATTTAAATATTTGTGGATAATCTTCCAGGACTTTTCCAATCTTTCAGGCTGAAATCACAGTGCCTATTTGGTTATCCACAGAATCCAGTTTTGGATTTTCACATTTTCTAAATCGACATACTCTTCAATGACTCGGCTTGGCCCGAGTAATGGCAACGACTTGATTCATACCAAGTCAAAGCAACGGGGGAGCTCATGTCAGGTGCAGTAGGTGAAGTGATTCAAGAAGTTCGAACGCGGGTTCGGACTGGGGGGATCAGCCCGCATGAAGAAGTTATCGAGTTACGTCACATGGTTGAGGACATTTTGGCTCAATCAACAAATGCTGCATCTGATAATGAGTCCCCACAAATGCTGGTTGAACAGATCGCAAACCAGATCTCTGGATTTGGCCTGCTTCAACCACTTCTTGATGATCCAACTGTCGAAGAAATTTGGATCAATGAGCCTGGTCGAATTTTTGTTGCCAGAAATGGCAAAAGTGAACTCACGAGTGTGATTCTTAGTGATGTTGAAGTCCGTGGTTTAGTGGAACGAATGCTTGCTTCTTCGGGACGTCGGGTAGATCTTTCTAATCCATTTGTGGATGCCACCTTGCCAGATGGTTCACGACTTCATGTGGCAATTCCTGATATCACTCGAAAGCATTGGTCGGTTAACATCCGCAAATTCATCATGGGATCAAAGTCTCTAGATGGCTTAGTTTCAGTTGGCACGTTAACCGATCAAGCTGCTGCATTCTTGCAGGCATGTGTAGTTTCAGGCTTGAACGTAGTGGTTGCCGGAGCCACGCAGGCAGGCAAGACAACTTTGATGAACGCACTGTTAAACAGTGCTCCATCTAGCGAGCGAGTCATCACATGCGAGGAAGTTTTCGAACTGCAGTTAACCAGTCCGGATTGGGTGGCATTGCAAACCCGCCAAGCAAGTCTTGAAGGAACCGGCGAGATTCCCTTGCGCCGGTTAATCAAAGAAGCATTGCGCATGCGACCATCGCGATTGGTAGTTGGTGAAGTTCGCCAAGAGGAAGCACTCGATCTTCTAGTTGCAATGAATGCTGGAATGCCAAGTATGTGCTCGCTGCATGCCAATGGCTCCCGCGAAGCAATTTCAAAGCTATGCCTGCTTCCAATGCTTGCAGGCAGCAACGTTTCGGCAGAGTTTGTGGTGCCAACCGTTGCCTCGGTTGTCGACATCGTGGTCCACACGGCTTTGCGTTCCGACGGTACTCGCAGAGTTCAACAGATTACTTCTGTGACTGGGCGAGTGGAAGGAAACAGTATCGAAACTGGAGATGTATTCAGCTTCCAAAATGAATGCCTGGAGCCACAGGGGATCTTTCCAGGAAAGCTCGAGCGTTTTCACGCTAATAACATCGACTTAACCAGCTTGGTTGGTGCATCACAATGGGTTTAATCGTTGGCCTACTCAGTGCGATTGGAATCATTCTGGCTTGGGGCGCCATTCGCGAACCAATGAAGCTTCGAAAGTTCAAGATGACTGGACGCCAGAAGCTTCTAGCAAAGACCAAGAAAGTACCAGCTGAGCTTTGGCCGGACGTAGTAGACGATCTAGCGTCGGCAATTCGGGCGGGGCTTTCCTTGCCACAGGCAGTTATTGAACTTTGCAATTCAGGTCCCGAGCAACTTCGGGCCGCTTTTCAACTGTGCCGCGATCAATACCAAGCAACTGGAGATTTCAACGCAGGCCTGAATCTCATTGCCAAAAATCTAGAAGATCCACAGGCTGACAAATTTGTTGCGTCTCTTCAGATTGCTCACGAGGTTGGGGGAGCTGACCTTGGTGTTCTGCTGCGAACCTTGTCAGAAGTCATGCGGGAAGAACTAGTTTTGCGGGGCGAAATAGTTGCCAGACAAAGCTGGACAGTCAATGGCGCCAAACTAGCAGTTGCTGCGCCATGGGTTACTGCCTTAGTTCTATCTACCCGTGATACCGCAGCGAATGTCTACATGTCAGCAAGTGGCATTCGCATGCTGGCAATTTGCGCAGTTATTTCGGTTCTGGCGTATTTAGCAATGATGAAGATAGCTGAACTTCCTACCGAAAAGCGACTCTTGGCATGAGCGGATTTCTAATAGGTCTACTTTTTGCCACTGGCGTCGTGTTGTGCGCTAATGTTGTGCGGCAACCAAGGCTGAGTATGAGTGATCAGATTTCACCATACGTCGGAATGGGTTCAATCAAGTCACAAAACATAACTCAACAGGTTTTGGCGGCAATCAACGATTCGCTTACTTCGCGCAGCTGGTCACCTTGGAGTAGCAACGCTGAAATATCAAAATGGCTTGGGCAATCCGAAAGTGAATTTACGTTAACTGGTTTTCGCCGAAAGCAAATCACCTTTGCTGGATATTCGTTGCTGGCAGCCATTTCGTGGATCTTGCTTCGATTTAGCTCAGGAAAAGGTTTGTCCCCAGTGTTTGCCTTCGCGTTAATTATTGGCGCATTTATAACTGGTGGCTGGTATGCCAAGTGGAGTTTGGCAAGTCAAGCGAATAAACGTCGTCTAGGCATTGAAGAGCAACTACCAGCGGTACTCGATCTACTGGCCTTTGCAGTTTCGGCCGGAGAGCCGGTGTTATTGGCTCTCCGAAGAATTTCAAATTCCTGCACCGGACCGCTCATTAATGAATTAAGGAAAGTCGTTAACTCTGTTAACTCAGGTGATGGATTAGTGCTGGCTCTAAATCAAATGAGTAATCAAATCGAATCTCAGCCACTTACCAGGGCAACGCATTCCTTGGAGTTAGCACTTGAGCGGGGAACACCGCTAGTGCAGGTGCTTCGAGCTCAGGCTGCCGATGCGCGAGCCCATCAAATCCGAATGCTGTTGGTGCTAGCGGGACACAAAGAAACATCAATGATGCTTCCAGTCGTATTCCTGATTTTGCCAATGATCGTGGCAGTGGCACTGTATCCAGGAATGATCGCACTTCAAGTTCTATAACGCCTCTGAGCGAAAGCTCACAACCAGAAAAGGAAATACAAATGAAGATAACAAATGAAATAGCTCCAAGGATTTCTGTCGCACTGCAAGTTGCAGCAGAAAGAGTGCTTGAAAAGTCGCGTGACGATCGTGGCGACGTTCCGGGCTGGGTACTCGTAACAGTTATGACAGCTGGACTTGTTGTCGCAGTTTGGTCTGTAGCCGATGGTCAACTCAAGTCAGTACTAACAAGCGCCCTACGAAGTGTTTCGCAACCGTAACGCTTTAGCTTCTGATACTGGTTCTGGAATTGTCGGATTTGTTTTAGTTGCCCCATTGGTTGTGGCAATCTTTATTGCAATTGGACAAATCGCCATGCTGGTGGCTGATAAGAGTGTCTTAAATTCTGCTGCGGTGATTGGCGCAAGAACGGCAAGTGCGGCAGATGCCACGAATGCGGATGGAAGAAATGCGGCTTTAAGAGTATTAGCCAGCCGTAGTGCAGGATTCAGCTCCGATGCAATTGTCATCACCCAAGTCCGAAATCAAGGTCTTACTTACATCTCAGTTTCAGTGACTCGCAGAGTAGCTATTCCACTTTTGAATCGAGAAATCTTGATGACTGGTCGGGCTAGGGCAATTGATGAGGCTTCCCTATGAGACAAGTAAAAGCTGACGATGGAAATGTGATCGTGGAGTTTATTGGAATCACAGTGGCACTTTTGGTACCACTTTCGATAATCGCAAGTTCAAGCATCATGGTGGCCAATGCTTACTTATCAACTGATGTCTCAGCAAGAACTGCGGCACGAGCATTTGTAGTTTCGAGTAGTGATGCCAGTGGCAGCCGCGCGGCAAACGCAGCAGCCGGACTTGTCGCACAAGACTTTGACGCTCGTGACTCTGCAATAACTATGAAGATAGCCTGCAGTAAAAATCCATGCTTAGCACCTGGCGGGTTTGTGACCGTACGTGTTAGTAAAGAAGTCAAGCTTAATTTGCCGCGTGCCTTTGGATCACGGAACATAGTTGTTTCATCTCAACACACTGCCGTCGTTGACGAATTGCGATCACCATGAATATTCGAAAGTTAGTTACTAGAGATGAAGGTTCGATTCTGCTGTTTGGAATCGGACTTTCGGTAGCCGGCTTAATGATTGCAACAGTCTCGATAAATGTTGCTTCGCTCTGGGTTACGAAGAATGTGTTGGACGGTATCGCAGATGGTGCAGCGCTTTCAGCCGCTCAGGCAGTAAACACCGACGCAATTTATCGAGATGGTTTGGGGACAAATCTACGTCTAAACGAAAATCTCGCACGCGCCAAAGTTAGCCAATACGTAGATGCTGCAAATGTACGATCACAAGTACAACAGTTCTCGGTTAGATCAGTAGTTGTTTCAGGTACTGCCGTAACCGTTACAGTTCAGGCAAGTCCCAGAACAGCATTCGGCTATCTAATGCCAATCTCAACTCCAGTTGTAGTCAGCGCGGCCAAGGCAATTAATAAAGTTAGGTAACTTCAAGGTAACCTTATGAACTATGGCTACCGGAGACTTTGCTGTTGATATAGCAACTATCAACTCGACGCTTT
>JBIIZV010000010.1:0-14771 GCA_044346095.1 Candidatus Nanopelagicales bacterium | reverse complement strand
AGTCCATGCCAGCAGGGATGTAATAAAGCGGATCATGCGCTGAGGTTTGGTCGGTAACAATGTCTACTTCAACATCCATAGCAAGAAGTTTTGGAAGCACATCTGCGGTGTTACCAACTAGCCCAACAGAGAGTGCGCGACGTGCTGCTTTGGCATCAAGGCAACGACGCACTGCATCTTCTAGGTTGTCAGCGATCTCATCGAGGTAGCGAGTCTCAACTCTCCGCTTCAGCCTTGTTGGATCAATGTCAATCATTAAGCAGACGCCGTCGTTCATAGTTACGGCAAGTGGTTGCGCGCCACCCATGCCACCACAGCCACCAGTGACAGTTAGTGTTCCGGCAAGCGTGCCATTGAATTTCTTGGCAGCCACTGCAGCAAAGGTTTCATATGTTCCTTGCAAAATTCCTTGCGTGCCGATATAGATCCAAGAGCCGGCAGTCATCTGGCCATACATGGTCAATCCCATGTGCTCTAAGCGGCGGAACTCAGGCCAAGTTGCCCAATCGCCAACCAAGTTTGAGTTGGCAAGAATTACTCGTGGGGCCCATTCATGAGTCTGGAAGACACCAACTGGCTTTCCCGACTGCACCAACATGGTTTCGTCATTTTCCAGATTTGTAAGGGTGCGCACTATGGCATCGAAGGATTCCCAGTTACGGGCAGCTTTGCCCGTGCCGCCATAAACCACTAATTCATCTGGGTATTCAGCCACTTCTGGATCAAGGTTGTTCTGCAGCATTCGCAATGCTGCTTCCTGCTGCCAACCTTTGGTTGTCAAAGTAGTGCCACGAGCGGCTCTAACTGGGCGCGGTCCTGAAGTCATGTGAATCCTTTGGCTATTTAGTACTAATCGAGGTTACTCCAGGCCGTAGGCCAGATCTCAGGGATTCCAAAAGGCTATGGTTAAGGCGTTGAAAGGGTGAATATGACAAACCTTCCCGTTGATGAGTTTTGGCCTCGTGCAGGGCACTGGCTCGAAGCTGGCTCTACTGCCGAAAAAACGAACATCACCGTTATTGGAGTGGGTGCGCACTTAACTTCACTCACGCCAACTGGCGCGGACAAAACTCCTGATGCAATCCGTGAGGCTATGTATAGGTACTCAACTTATTCCTGGGCACACGATTTAGACATCGCTACTGTTTCAGTTCGCGATGCCGGAAACATTCCTGATCCAGATTGGGAAGAAGGCGAAGCACGAGTTTTCGCAAAGATGAACGAACTTCGCGGCAAGCAAGATCTTCTAGTTGCCCTTGGTGGCGACAACGCAATTACCTACTCGGTCGGCAAGGGTTTGTGGGCTGATGAAATCGGCACAGCTGGACTGATAACAATTGATGCGCATCACGATATTCGCGAAGGCATAAGTAATGGATCACCAGTGCGACGCTTGATTGCTGCGGGACTTCAAGGCACTCACATCGTTCAAATTGGAATTAGTGATTATGCGAATTCGCCTGAGTATGCCAGGCGTGTCAAGGAATACGGCATAACGGTAATTACCCGAGCAGAAATGCGCAGCCGCTCTCTCGAAGACATCATGGCCCAGGCGATCAGCATTGCTGGTGCCAGTGGGGGACAGATCCACTATGACCTTGATGTTGATGTTTGTGATCGGGCTGTGACCCCAGCCTGCCCAGCAGCCACACCTGGGGGATTATCGGCTGATGACGTAAGAGAACTGACATTTTTGGCGACATCTCACGCCAGCGTGACTAGCATGGACATTACTGAAATTGATGCCACGATTGATTCAGCAGATGAAAGAACAATTCGTCTTGGCGCATTATGTGTTTTAGAGGCCGCAGCTGGCGTAGCCAGTCGCTAACTAGGTAAGGGAAAGAAATGACAACGCTAAAGAACTTCATCAACGGCAAGTTCGTAGATAGCTCAAGTAATGAAACTATGTCGTTTGAGAATCCTGCAATTGGACAGGTTTACGGACAGGCACCAGTTTCTCGCGGAGCCGACGTCGATGCTGCATTTAAGGCTGCTAGCGATGCCTTCCTAGGCTGGAAGCGCACTGCGCCAGCAGACCGCTCACTTGCACTGTTCCGTATTGCAGATGCAATGGAAGCCCGTGCGGATGAAATTGTTGCAGCCGAAATTCAAAACACAGGTAAGCCACTTTGGTGGATGCGCGATGCTGAGCTTCCACAGTGCATCGATCACACTCGTTTCCATGCAACTATGGCACGCAACTTGCCAGGTTGGTCAACCGGTGAATTCCTAAGCGGATACGACTCATCTGTGCGTCGCGAACCAGTTGGTGTTTGTGCACAGGTTGCACCTTGGAACTACCCGTTACTTATGGCAGTTTGGAAGTTTGCTCCGGCACTTGCAATGGGTAACACCATCGTGTTGAAGCCATCGGATACAACTCCACACACTGCAAGCATCATGGCTGAAATTTTTGCTGAGCATTTGCCAGCAGGTGTTGCAAACATTATTTACGGTGATCGCGATACCGGTCGTGCCATGGTTGCGCACAAGCGCCCTGATCTAGTTTCGATCACTGGATCTGTTCGTGCTGGTATGGAAATTGCAGCAAGTGCTGCGCCAGACCTAAAGCGAGTTCACTTAGAACTCGGTGGCAAGGCTCCAGTTATCGTTTATGAAGATTGTGATTTTGAAAAGACAGTTCAAGGTGTTGCTGAGGCTAACCTTTACAACGCTGGCCAAGACTGTGCTGCTGGAACTCGCGTAATTGTCCAGGAAAGCATCGCTAAGGAATTCACTGCAGCACTTGCCAAGAAGGTTGCTGAGTTCAAGTTTGGTGCTCCAGAAAATGATGACCACTTCTATGGTGCATTGAATAGCCAAAACCAACTTGATCGGGTTCAGGGATTCATTGATCGCTTGCCAAGTCATGCTGAGATCTTGACTGGCGGCAAGGCCCAGCGTCTAAATGGTGGTTACTACTTCGAACCAACTTTGATTGCAGGTTTGAAGCAGGATGATGAAATGATTCAGACTGAAGTCTTCGCTTCGGTTCAAACAATTCAAACCTTCAAGGATGAAGCCCAAGCAATTCAAATGGCTAACGATGTTGACTTTGGTTTAGCTGCTTCGATCTGGTCTGAAAACCACGGAAAAGTTATCCGTACTTCACAGGACTTGGACTTCGGTCAGATTTGGGTTAACTGTCACTTGGTTCAGGCTGCTGAAATGCCAAACGGTGGATTCAAGCACTCTGGTCATGGCAATGACTTATCAACTGAAGCCATTGAGGGATACACCCGCGTTAAGCACATCATGAGCTTGACTGGACGTTAATTTCTGCAGGGTAGGCTGGGGGACTTAAGAGTTTCCCAGCCTTTCCTATTTCTAGCCTTCCCCGGAGTAATGATGGATTTGAAGAATCGCGATTTCCTCAAGGAAATTGACTTCACGAATGAAGAATTTCTTTACCTAATCGATTTAGCTATCGATCTCAAGGCTCAGAAGAAGCAACGTCGCGAAATTCAGCACATGGTTGGGCGCAACATTGCCCTTATCTTTGAAAAAACTTCTACTAGAACTCGTTGCGCATTTGAAGTTGCTGCATTCGATCAAGGCGCTCACACAACATATTTAGATGGCCTGTCCTCACAAGTTGGACACAAAGAATCAATCGCTGACACTGCCCGTGTTTTATCCCGCTACTACGACGCAATTCAATATCGTGGCAAGACTCAAGCTCAGGTTGAAGAGCTTGCTGAGTTCTCTGGCGTTCCGGTTTACAACGGCCTAACTGATGAATGGCATCCAACCCAGATGTTGGCCGACTTCATGACCATGGTTGAGCACTCAGGTAAGCGACCTAACAATATTTCGTTTACTTACGTTGGTGACGCTCGTTCTAACATGGGCAACTCATTACTCGTGACTTCTGCGCTACTTGGCTCTGACATCAGAATCGCTTCCCCAAAGGCACTCTGGCCGGCTGCGGATGTACAAGAACTTGCGCAGTCTTTACTAGCAAAAAGTGGTGGTTCGATTTTGTTAACTGAAGACATGAGTGAAGCATTACCTGGCTCAGACTTTATTCATACCGACGTTTGGGTTTCCATGGGTGAATCAGAAGAGGTTTGGCAAGAGCGGGTTGAGCTACTTGGAAGTTACCAAGTAAATGATGTTGCCTTGGCAAAAACTGGTAATCCAAATTCTAAGTTCATGCATTGCCTACCTGGATTCCATAACGAGCAAACCACTGTTGGTCGCGCCATCGCCAACAAAACTGGAATGCATGACGGTCTTGAAGTTACGCATGATGTATTCGAATCAGAAGCAAGTGTGGTTTTCGATCAAGCTGAAAATCGCCTGCACACAATCAAAGCGATCATGGTCGCAACCATTGGGGATTAAGTGAGCAAATTATTTTCTGAGTTAACTGTCGGCGGCGTTACTTTCAAGAATCGCGCCTGGGTTAGCCCTATGTGTCAGTACTCAGCAGTCGAAGGCGTAATTCAAGATTGGCATGCAGTTCATTACGGATCACTTATCACTGGTGGCGCAGGCCTAGTGATGGTTGAAGCTAGTGCGGTTGCCCCAGAAGGTCGAATCTCGCCACGCTGTGCAGGTATTTGGACAGATCAGCAAGCCCAGGTTTGGGCAGAAGTGCCACGATTCGCTCAGCGCTTTGGCGTTAAAACTGGAATTCAGTTGTCTCATGCTGGCCGCAAGGGTTCAACGAATGTGCCTTGGGATAAACCAGGCTCAGTTGCTCCAAGCGATGGTGGTTGGCAGACCATTGCACCGTCCGCCGTTGCCTTTGATGGCTATGCGGCCCCGCGCGAGATGACCTTAGACGAAATTGAAGAACTTAAGGGTCAATTTGCCGCGGCCGCTGAACGAGCGCTTGGTGCCGGCTTTGATGTGATTGAAATTCATGCTGCCCATGGCTATTTACTGCACGAGTTCTTGTCACCAATTTCAAATAAGCGAACGGATGAATACGGCGGCTCATTTGAAAATCGCATTCGTTTGCTTTGCGAAATCGCTAGCTATGTTCGTCTAATTGTTCCGGCATCACACGGATTGTTTGTTCGCATTTCCGCCTCGGATTGGATAGCTGGTGGCTGGAGTATTGATGACTCAGTCGCGCTAGCTCGTGAACTCAAAGCTCGCGGTGTTGACTTAATCGATTGTTCATCCGCAGGCATCTCACCAGAACAGCAAATTGAAGTTGGTCCGGGTTACCAAGTTAAGTTTGCTCGACAGATTCAACAAGAAGCCGGAATCTTTACTAACGCAGTTGGCATGATTACGACCGGCGAACAAGCTGAAGAAATTTTGTCAGATGGTGCGGTCTCGGCAGTAATGATTGCGCGAGCCATGCTTGGAAATCCCCGCTGGCCAATTCAAGCTGCGGCAGATCTTGGTGATGAAATTCCTTGGCCTAATCAATATGCCCGAGGAATTACCGCTCGCTAACGTTCCTCAGCAGCTGAAACATTGGCCACTTCAACATTTCGTCTAGTTGCCATTACTGAACCAATTAGCACTAATGGGAAGCCAATCATGATTCCAGTAGTAATTGGTTCGCTCAAGATGAGTACGCCAAGAATGATTGCCACCGCTGGGTTGATGTAAGTAATAACAGTTGTGCGCGTCGGTCCAACTTCTGCGATCAGCGCAAAGAGTCCAACGAATGCAATTGCAGAACATAAAACACCGAGTGCAACAACACTGAGAATTGCATCTTGCGAGACCTCGGTAACTCCTGGAGCTCGCCATGAATCATTTATCACTTCGTAAGCAACCACTGGTAAGTAGATCAAGCCAGCTACCAAAAGCGACCAAGCAATTACGCCGATGCTTGCAACATCGCTAAGCATCTTGGTAATAATGATTGGGCCAAGCGCATATCCAGTCGCAGCAAAAAGACACAGAATTATTGCCCAGTAGTTGCTCGCGCTGATGTCGAAACCAACCAGCATTCCAACACCAAAGAACCCAACAAACAATCCAACGACTCTTCGAGCGTCCCAAACTGAATCCAGGCCTAGCTGGCGCGAGATCACAGCATTAATGAGAGGAACGGTAGCGATTAGCAGTCCAGTTAATGAGCTCGAGATTTCTTTTTCTGCCACGCCTAATGCACCGAACGGAATACACATTTCAATGGCGGCAAAAGTCAGAATGCCTTTCCAATGAGTTTTGAGCGAGCGTGCATGGCCTTGATGAATGGCGATTGGTAGCAAGATCAAGGCGGCGATCATTACCCGGCCGAAGACTACAACTGCAGGGGAAAGGTCAACTACCGCAATTCTGATGAATAGGTATGGCGTGCCCCAAATGATTCCTAGCGCGATAAATAAGATCCACCCGCGCTTAGACACAATCCCGATTCTAGACATAGAGCATTTCCCAGTATTCTTAGGGATCATGAGCGAGCAGGTTATCCCAGATCCCAATTTCTATGACGTTCACGCGGTTCAGGAGAAATGGCTGCCAGTTTGGGATGAATTAGCCCCATTTAGATCAGGTCGACCTGACGACAATCGTCCAACAAAATACGTACTCGACATGTTTCCTTACCCATCTGGGGACCTTCATATGGGTCATGCCGAGGCTTACGCCCTTGGTGATGTGATCTCTCGCTACTGGGTGCATCAAGGATTTAACGTCATGCATCCAATTGGCTGGGATGCCTTCGGTCTTCCGGCTGAAAACGCAGCCATCAAGCGAAATGAAAGTCCTGCAATTTGGACTTACGAAAACATTGCAATTCAAAAAGCTTCAATGCGAAGGTATGCCTGCTCTTTCGACTGGGATCGTGTTTTAAACACTTGCGACCCTGAGTACTACCAGTGGAACCAATGGTTCTTCTTGCAAATGTATGAACGCGGACTTGCTTACCGAAAAGATTCTGCAGTTAACTGGTGTCCATCGTGCCAAACGGTTCTTGCTAACGAGCAAGTTGTCGGTGGCGAATGTGAACGTTGCGACTCTGCGGTAACCAAAAAGAAATTGAATCAGTGGTATTTCAAGATCACGGATTACGCAGATCGCCTGCTTGATGACATGAAGGAACTTGAAGGTCAGTGGCCGGAAAAAGTTCTCTTGATGCAGCGAAACTGGATCGGCAGATCTCAAGGCGCCGAAGTTAGTTTTGAAATCGAAGGTCGCGATGAGTCTGTAGTTGTTTACACAACTCGTCCAGATACTTTGTATGGCGCAACATTCTTCGTTGTAGCTGTTGACTCAGCACTTGCTGCCGAATTAGCGCAGGGGACCGAGAGTGAATCTGCGTTCCAGGAGTACCTAGAAAAAGTTAAGTCCACCAGCGACATGGATCGCTTGGCTACTGATCGTCCAAAGTCCGGTGTCTTCTTAAATCGCTACGCCATAAATCCGGTTAATGGTGAGCGACTTCAGATTTGGGCAAGTGACTACGTGCTTGCTGATTACGGAACTGGCGCGATCATGGCCGTTCCCGCGCATGATCAACGAGATCTTGATTTTGCAAAAGCATTCGATTTACCAATTCGTGTTGTCGTGGAATCTGAAACTGATCCTGCTGTTACAGGTGAAGCAACTGCAGATGATGGGGCACACGTTAATTCTGGAAACCTTGATGGTCTAGGAAAAGCGGATGCGATCGCAAAGATCATTTCCGAACTTGAAGCCAAGAAGCTTGGTAAGCCAGCCACTAACTACCGTCTTCGTGACTGGTTGATTTCTCGTCAACGTTTCTGGGGAACGCCAATTCCGATCATTCATTGCCCGTCGTGTGGGGAAGTGCCAGTACCGCTTGATCAGTTGCCGGTTAAATTGCCAGATGCTGCCGGACTTGATCTAGCACCAAAGGGAACTTCTCCTCTAGGTGCGGCTGATGAATGGGCAAACGTGCCATGTCCAAAGTGCTCTGGTCCTGCGCGACGCGATGCTGACACCATGGATACTTTTGTTGATTCATCCTGGTACTACATGCGTTATTTGAATCCGCAACTAGAAACTGCGCCGTTTGATCCAGACCAAGCAAAGAAGTGGCTACCAATCGACCAATACGTCGGTGGTGTCACGCACGCAATCTTGCACCTGCTTTACAGCCGATTCTTTACCAAGGTCATGTACGACATGGGAATGGTTGACTTCGTTGAACCATTCAAGCGCTTACTAAATCAAGGCATGGTCCAGATGGATGGATCTGCAATGAGCAAGAGCCGTGGCAACCTTGTGAAGCTAAGCGATGAACTCAATGATCATGGTGTAGATGCGATTCGCCTAGCCATGGTTTTCTCAGGACCGCCTGAAGATGATGTTGACTGGGCCGATGTCTCACCAAGTGGTGCAAAGAAGTTCTTGGCCCGTGCCTACCGTCTGGCTGGAGATGTAACGAGTGAACCAGGCTGTGACTTTGCTTCTGGCGACTTAGCACTTCGAAAAGCAACTCATAAAGCCCTAAATGATGCCCAGCTTGCAGTGGAAACCTACCGCTTTAATGTTGCAGTAGCTCGAACCATGGAGCTTGTTAACGTAACTCGCAAAGCCATCGATTCTGGCTGCGGCCCGACTGATCCGGCTGCTCGGGAAGCAACTGAAGCAGTGGCAATCATGCTTTCTTTGGTTGCGCCATACACCGCTGAAGAGATGTGGGAGCGCCTCGGACACAAGCCAACGGTTGCGCTTGCCCCTTGGCCTGAAGTAGATCCAAAACTTTTGGTTGAAGACTCTGTACAGTGCGTTATCCAGGTAAATGGAAAGATCAAAGAGCGCTTGGAAATCCCACCAACAATCACTGAAGATGAAATGCGGGAATTAGCAATGAGTCAGGCATCAGTGATTGAAGCGATTGCTGGCCAAGACATCAAGGTTGTTGTGGTTAAGCCGCCTAAGCTCGTCAACATAGTGCTCGGATAACTAATGTCTGTTGGCATAGTCACTGACTCAACTTGCTACTTACCTGCTGAAGTAATTGCAGAACTTGGCATAGAAGTTGTGTCGCTACAAGTAATTAGCAACGGTATGGCTTTCAATGAAGTTGGTGGCATAACTGTTGATGAAGTTGCCGCTGCATTACGAAGTGGTAAGTCAGTAACTACTTCACGACCTAACCCAGAAGTTTTTATTGAAGCTTTCGAAAAGCTACATCGCGCCGGTCATGAATCAATAGTTAGCGTGCATTTATCTAGCGAATTATCTGGAACTTATGAATCAGCGGTGCTGGCTAGTCGAAAAGTAAATTTCAAGGTTGACGTTGTTGACTCCCGAGGAATTGCAATGATGATTGGGTTTGCAGTTCAAGCTGGCGCAAAATTAGCAAACTCTGGCGGTAGTCATGCAGAGGTTCTTGACTTGATCCAGCGCAAATGTGCTGGTGCTTCAATTATTTTTTACGTTGACTCACTTGAATTCCTTGAAAAGGGTGGGCGCATAACAGCCATGCAAGCCAAAATGGGCGCATCAATGAATCTCAAGCCTTTGCTTCACATGATCAACGGCAAAGTGGAGCAGCAGGAATTAGTCAGGTCCAGTGAAAAATCCATCGCACGAATGATTGAAATTATTGCCGCAGCAGCACGGATCAAATCTGAGATAGCGATTCATCATGTTGAGGCTTTCGAATCGGCAAGCCTGGTAGCGCAGGAATTGAAAGAGATAACCGGAGTACAGGCTATCTCCATCTCGAGTGCTGGCGCAGTTGTCGGAACTCACGTTGGCCCAGGAGCCTTAGCTGTCGTAGTGAGTCCACAGGTTTAGTTTCCCCACAGTAATTAAAGTTTCGGGAAGTCCCAGACCCAGATAACTAGGGTCCAAACCATGTCAGTATTCAATAAACCCAAATCACAAATCACGGATGCTGCAACCGACCGACTTCAAAAGCTTTTAGGAAGTAGGGCCGAGTACTCAACAACACCCGAACCTGCGCAGATCTTGATTACGCCACCCCTCCAAGCAATTAATCCAATCTTGAAAATCGTAATCGTGGTCGTTCTGGCAACTGCTGGCTTAGTTTGGCTTAATCGGCCAGCACCTGTTGCCGTGCCAGAAGTTGCAAGCCCCGGAATTCCAATAGTGGCAAGTTCAGGAAACACAGTATCTTCACAAGGTTTAGATCAAATTGTCGTCGACATTAAAGGTGACGTATTGATGCCTGGACTTGTCACACTTCCAGCCGGAGCCAGAGTTGCGGATGCGATTGCTGCTGCTGGTGGAGTTACTCCAAGTGCGGATGTAACTGGAATCAATTTGGCAGAAAGGTTGTCCGACGGCCAAATGATTTTCATCGGCAATGCTCAATCAATGCAGTTAAGTTCGGATTCTCGAATAAACCTAAACCTTGCTACCGAGGCAGACTTAGATTCCTTGCCGGGTGTTGGCCCAGTTATGGCTGGTCGAATAATTGCCTGGCGCGAATCTAATCAACGATTTCATTCCATTGAAGAGTTGCAAGAAGTCCCAGGCATTGGACCAAAAGTTTTTGCAAACTTAAAGCCACTTGTACGAATCTAAGTGGACTTTCGACTTAGTTCACTAGCTGTTGCTACGTGGCTTGCAGCAGCAATTGTCATCACATCAGCAGGACTAGCAAACCCAGTCTGGGTAAGTGCAATGTGTGCGACTTTCATTTTGGTTGCTCGGGTTTTTGTCCGAAGGTTTTCAAATAATGAGATCGAAACTAAAACTTTAGTTGCCATGATTCTGCTTGGCGCTTTGCTAGGTACCGCGATTGCAATACTTAGGATCTTGCCGCTAGCAACTGGGCCAATTGCCCAAGTCAGCCAATCGGACTCTGTCGTGTCTGGGATTGCAACCATCACTTCCGATCCAATTCTTACTCAGAGTAAAGATGACTTGGACTGGAACAATCGTCGACTCTTACGAATAACAATGCGAATTGATTCATTAACTGCGCGGGGCAAAACCTTTAATGTTGGTTCGCCTGTCATGTCATTCATTTCTGATCCAGAATTGATTTCAATTGTTGAGCATTACATTCCGGGTCAGCGATTTGAGTTTTCAGGAAAACTATCACCGGCACCTATTGGAAAACCTTTTGCTGGCTACCTCAAACTTTTGGAGCCGCCAGTTCTGGTGCAGTCAGCTCCTCGGTATCAGCAAGTGGCAACTAATCTGCGAAGCGGATTACATGAATCATTGCGATTCAGTTCCGAGTCTGCGCAAGGCCTAGTGCCGGGACTTGCCCTAGGGGATAGTTCGGCTCTTAAGCCAGAGTTGGCCGAGCAAATGAAGGCAGCCGGACTGACGCATCTAATTGCAGTTTCTGGAACGAATGTGACGCTGCTAATAGTTGTAGTGCTGGCAGTGTTACGAGGCTTTCGGGTTAATCGAAACTGGCAATATCTTGTGACAGTCATTGCCTTACTTGCATTTGTAGTTTTGGTTAGACCGCAACCAAGTGTGCTACGAGCAACGGTTATGGGACTAGTTGCCTTGGTTGCTACTTATTCCAAGTCGAACCGAAGTCCCGTACCAGCACTAAGCGTCGCAGTGATTACTTTGGTTGCTTTAGATCCTTGGTTGGCAGTGTCATACGGTTTTGCGCTCTCAGTGGCTGCGACTGCAGGCCTGATTCTTTGGGTGAATCGAATTCAAACTTTTCTGGATCGAACTATTCCTAAGCGAGTGCCACTTTGGATGATCCAGATTCTGACGGTGACTATAGCGGCTCAGTTTTCAGTGTTTCCAATATTGGTCGCATTAGGATCACCGATTTCACTAAGTTCGATTCCAGCCAACATGCTGGCAGTTCCACTAGCCGGACCAGCTATGGTTCTGGGTTTGCTAGCTGCACTAGTAACTCCGATCTCACAAGTACTTGGAACTGCAATTGCCTGGGTTGCAGGCTTGTTTGCCCACATGATTTCTATCGTGGCGCAATTTAGTGCCGCTATTGAATGGCTAGTGATTCCATGGCCTGCAGGAAAACTTGGAATAGTTTTGGCGTTGCTTGCCGTGTCAGGTGGTGTGCAAGTTGGTTTGGCTTGGCGGCGACTAACTTCAATGCAGCAAAGTCAATCAGTCTCCATAGTTATTGCCGCATTGGTGCTGCTATGGATTAATCCATCATTTAATTTGAAGCAATGGCCAGTCTCCAATTGGGTAATGGTTTCCTGCGATGTTGGACAAGGCGATGCAACTGTTATTCGCGTCGGGCGAAATGAAGCTGTGGTTGTGGATGTTGGGGGAGACGCTGAGGCGATTGATCGATGTCTATCTGACCTTCACATTAAGCGCATTCCAGTTTTACTCCTGACGCACTTTCATGCTGATCATGTAGGCGGATTGGAAGGCGCAATCGGTAACCGCGAGGTCGGACAGATTCGAGTCAGTCCACTTAATGACCCACCAAGCACTACGGAGTTTGTAACTGCTGTTTTAGCAAGGCTTAACCGGGAATCAACTGTCATGACCTATCCGGAACGATTTGTGATTAATGGCGTTTCATTCACTTGCATTTGGCCCAGTGAACTGATCTTGGGCCAGGGTAGCGATGCCAACAATGCCAGCGTGGCGATAGCTGTAGATGTAACAGGCGCTTCAATCCTGTTGGCTGGAGATATCGAACCACCAGCGCAAGATGCAATCGTTAGAGATCTGCCCAAAACTGATTTTGATATCATCAAAGTCGCGCACCACGGTTCTAGGTATCAATCAAGTGACTTTGCCAGCTGGGCAAATGCTGAAGTTGCTTTCATCTCTGTGGGTAAGGACAACGATTATGGCCACCCAGCGCCAGAAACTATTTCGCTTTATGAGCTAACTGGAAGCCAAGTGTTTCGAACTGACCTTGGGGGAGATTTGGCAGTTTCGATTCAAGATTCCCAGATTCGGGTGGCGACCAGAAGATAGTCAGGGTCTCGTGACATATTGAATCCATGGCAAAGGCTTCCGCTACCGATCAAGCCCATGTGGTTTTGGCTGTTGGCAAAGAGGCAATTCTGGTGCAGCGAGTAATCGAAGGCGTTATGGCTTCAGCGCGAAAAACAGATCCAGCTGCTGTTCGCCAAGACATTGTTGCCAGCAATGATTCTGCTGCTGGGGAACTTTCTAATGCGTTATCTCCATCGCTCTTTGGCGAACTAACCGTAATTGTGGTGCAGGGAATTGATGGAGCCACAGATGACGTTGGTGCAATCCTGCTAACCGCAATCGAGGATATCCCGGAACACGTTCGCTTGGTGATAACCCACCCAGGAGGAGTCAAGGGCAAGAAGTTACTTGACACCATCAGAAAAGCAAATGTTTTGGAAGCTGCTTGCGGTGAGTTAAAGGCTAAAGATTTAGAAGCCGCTTTAATTGCAGAATTTCGCAGACACAATCGCAAAGCAACTCCTGGTGCGATTACTGCATTGCAGGCTTCGATTGGCTCAGGCCTTGGGGAGTTGTTAGCAGCGGTCTCGCAGTTATGTGCTGACACCGAAGCAGACGTAATCGATGAGGTTGAAGTTTCGCAGTATTACGCAGGTGTTGTTGGCGTAATGGGCTGGGATTTAAGTGATGCCATGTGGAATGCTCAGCCAGTTGAACTGCTAGAAAAGTTTCGATGGGCAATGACCAACGATTCAAATGCAGCAGTGCCAGCAGTGTCCGCAATCAGTAGCGGTTTACGTTCACTTATTAAGTACGCAAGTGCCCCAGCAAACATGAGTGAAAACGAATTGGCACCGCTAGTTGGCGTGCCACCTTGGAAGCTTCGTTTCTTACGAGCGCAAAAAGCAAAGTGGCATCCTGACCAACTTGCTGCAGCCGCTCGACTATTGGCGCTGGCTGATAGATCAAGTAAGGGAACGGTTTATGACGTTGCCATTCCTGGTGGTAGATCATTGGAAAGTTCGCAGACTTTGTATCACATGGAAAAAGAGTTCATGGCAATTAGGGCGCCTAAGGATTAGTGCTCTTTCTGGGCAATAAAAAAACCGCCCGAAGGCGGTTTTTCTAAAATCTGAATTACTTCTTTGCAGCTGTTGAGGCTAGGGCTGACTTACGGTTAGCAGCCTGGTTCTTGTGGATTACACCCTTTGAGGCTGCCTTATCCAATGCACGGCTAGCATCACGAAGTGCCGAAGCAGTTGCTGCTTCATCACCGGTTGCTAGGGCCTCGCGGAAACGACGAACCTTAGTCTTTAGCGCACTACGTACTGCCTTATTGCGTTCTTGGGCAGCAGCGTTCTGCAAAATACGCTTCTTCTGCGACTTGATATTGGCCACTTTTTGCCTCTTCGTTTATTGGTGTTCGAGCCTCTAGAGTACCTGCGAAGTACCCGAATGCTCAAATTGTGCCCAAGTGTGGGATTATGAGCGAATGTCGAAGGCAATTAACCCCCCAGCGCCGGGTGCCACAGACCCCAAAATTATTCGTAATTTCTGCATTATTGCCCATATCGACCACGGCAAGTCCACGTTGGCAGACCGCATGCTCCAGATCACTGGAATTGTGGATCCCCGACACATGCGAGCGCAATATCTAGATCGCATGGACATCGAACGCGAACGCGGCATCACAATTAAAAGCCAAGCAGTTCGCCTGCCATTCGTTGCAGACGATAACCAAACATATGTATTGAATCTTATTGATACCCCTGGGCACGTTGACTTCACTTATGAAGTTAGTCGAAGCCTGGCAGCTTGCGAAGGCGCAATCCTTTTGGTTGATGCGGCCCAAGGTATTGAAGCTCAGACTTTAGCCAACTTGTACTTAGCACTAGAGAACAACCTGACGATCATTCCGGTTTTAAACAAGATCGATTTACCTGCAGCCCAGCCTGAGAAGTATGCAGCTGAGATTGCACACATCATTGGCTGTGACCCAGAAACGG
>JBIIZV010000081.1:0-4580 GCA_044346095.1 Candidatus Nanopelagicales bacterium | reverse complement strand
TTCATTCCAAATACAACAACGCTGACAACTATCGACATCCACGCAAATTTCGCGAGGTTTACCTGAGTGTTGCTGATTTGGGTTGTAGTCATGTGCTCATTGTGCCAGAAAGCCCATTGCAGATTCGCAAGCTATGGAGTTACGGCTGATGAATTGGAACTTGCTTTGGCCGGCCCTGTCTTTGCTTCGGTGGTTGACGAAGCCCAGAGGCATAGAGCGCACGCAAAATTTCACGGGTGTTTACTTCAATGGCCCCAGCTGCAATTGCAATTTCGCGCATGTGTTCAGGAACATCAAAATGATCACCTTGAAAGCCACGATCTGGCAGACCTAAATCCGCGGCAAATTCCTTGAGTTCAGCAACTGATGTGTCACTAATCATGTGACACCATAACCAATCGCGCCATGGCCATTGTGCTTGATCAATAAGTATTGCCACTAGTTATTCCGAATGCTTATTCGGAGATGCCGAACTTAGCGTGCAGTTTGCGCAGTGGCTTTGGTGCCCACCAGTTCCAATCTCCAGCAACCCGCATCAAGGCAGGCACTAACAGACCTCTAACAATCGTTGCATCAAGCAAGATGGCAAAGGAAACGCCTAGACCTAGCATCTTGATACTCGTTACTCCACTTGTCATGAAGCAAGCAAACACAATTGCAATCAAAACTGCAGCAGCTGTAATGATTCGTCCTGATTTTTGCAGACCAGAACTTACCGAGGTTGTCGTGTCTGCGCCATTGTCATGCTCTTCTTTGATTCGGGAAAGTAAGAACAACTCGTAATCCATGGATAGTCCAAAGGCCACAATGGCTACTAGAACCAAAGTTGAGGTATCAAGCGCACCGGTTACGGTGAAGTCGCCAACTAACCACATTGCATTTCCATCTTGGAATACCCAGACTAAAACGCCAAGAGTTGCCGCAAGGCTTAGCAGATTCAAAATCACAGCCTTGATTGGAAGAACTGCACTGCCAGTAAACAAGAACAAGATAATCAAAGTTGCGATTGTCAGCCAACCTAAAACTGCTGGCAAGTTATCTGAGATTCCAGCTTGCGAATCTGTGAAGATCGCAGCCTGGCCACCGATCAAAGTGTTTTCCACTGGTGGCTCAATTGCGCGTAACCGAAGGATCAGCTCTTGGGCATCAATGTTGCGGGATTCAACATCGGTGTAAAGGGTGATTCTGTGATGCGCCTGAGATGGAGCAACTGCTTGCTCAGGTGGCAACGGTGCAACTGTCTCACCCTCAATGAATGTTTCGCCAGTTAGTGCACTGACTACATTTGGGTCAGCCACTAAAGCTTTAGCGTATTCAATTACTTCGTCAGTATTAGCCGAGATTGGAACGAGCACTTCAACCGGAATCTGGCTTTCAAATCGCTCACGAATTTGATCTGAAGCAATCGCTGCCGGATTACTTGCCGGCAATACTCGGTCGTCAACCTGACTGAACTTTGCATTCAAGGCTGGTGATGCCAAGGCGACTAGCAAAGTTACGGTAGCAACGATGACCAAAACCGGTCGCTTCATTACGGCAGTTGCAAGCGTTGACCAAGCTCCAGATTCTTTAGGAGAAAGATCACCACGGCGAATCTTCCACTTGTCTACGCGGTGTCCAAGTAAAGCAAGAGCTGCAGGCAGCGCAATTAGAGATGCAAGCACTGCGAATAACACGACGGCTACACCTGCATAAGCAAATGACTTCAAGAAATACTGTGGGAACAGAACCATCGAGGCCAGAACGAGTGCAACTGTTAAGCCCGAGAAAAATACGGTTCTACCGGCTGTATTTACAGTCTTAATTACTGAGGCATTTACGTCATTAGTTCGGGCAAGTTCTTCGCGGAATCTGTTAACTATCAATAGTGCGTAATCGATACCTAGTCCAAGACCCAATCCAGTGATTAGGTTCAAAGCAAATACTGAAACATCGGTGAATTGGGTAATTATGTAAAGTGCAAAGAAGCTTCCAGCAACTGAACCCAGAGCAACAACCATCGGTAACCCTGCAGCAACTGCAGCCCCGAATACGAACAACAGCATCAAAATGTTGAGTGGAATTGCAATGGCTTCAGCAATCAACAAGTCGCTTTTGATCTGGCCATTGATTGCTTCGTACAGAACTTCGATTCCACCGACGTAAGCACGGGTACCAGCAGATTCTTTGTCGTAAGTATCCTGAATTACCTTTGCCGTTGCAGCAGCTTCTTCAGTATCAAGCCCTGCTTCGAAATACACCAAAGCCAAGCCCGCGTTACCGTCATAACTTTTTAGACTTTCCTGACCGGTGTTCCAATACGAAACAATCGAGTCGATATTTTCTTCCTTAGCAACCTGATCAAGAAGATCAGTTGCAGCTTTAACTGACTGTGGATCGTCGATGCTGGCAAAGGTATCGATTACCAAAATTGCCGAGGCGTCGCGAGTGTCAAAATCTGATTTAAGGAGTTGATCAACGGCTGCAGAATCGCTGTTTAGATCGTCGTATCCCTGACTCTTTAGCGAGCCAAACATGCCTGAGCCGATAACACCGGCAACAAGAATCGAAATCAAATAACCAACGAAAACACCTTTACGGTGTTTGACCACAAACTGGCCAATGTTTTCAAACACAAGAACGCCTTAAATTGCTGGAGAGGATAACTCTCTACAGTTTACGTGGCTATTTAATTTTCGTCTTTTTGGCCTTTGTGACCAAAACTCCAAGGCGGGAATCACTAGTTTTGGCCCGATACGAAACCGTTTGCTTCTTAGAACTTACGTTGTGTGTAATTGCCCAGTTGCCGGCGGCATCCGTAGCAACAGTTCCAATTCGCTTCCACTTACCGTTGCCAAGTTTGCGTTCAACAACGACTGCCACATTTGCGTAGCCCGGGTTGACCGATCCTGAAACTGTCACAGTCGAGTTTCGCGTTGCAGATTTAGGTGCAGAAATACCGATTGACCCAGCCATGTTGACGCGCTTAGTCGTCGTCCTAACTGTTCCTTTGGAGTTTGTAGCTGTGATTCGTAAATCATGTTTTCCAGCTGAAGGACCAGTCCAAAGAATTGACCAAGCGCCTTTGTCATTTGTGGTTGCGGTAGAAACAGTTCGCCACTTGCCGCCAGACTTTCTTTGCAACTTAACGGTGGCACCAAGTTGTGCTGGGGAAACTCGGCCACTGAAGTTGTAGTCACTCGGCACAATTGTTTTCTTTGGCCAGTTAACTTTCGTTACTGATTTCAATTTCTTTGCAGTTGCACTGGTTGATCCAGGCACGGTTGCAATTCCTGGCGTGATTGCTGAAATGTATGTCGACTTAGTTCCGAGCACGCTGCGCAATTCATCTGGCGTAATTGGTTGACCAGGCGCGATAGTTAGTGCCGTTATGTTTCCAGCTGAATCAGAAAGATTGATATTTCTGATGCCACCACTTGGGTAGTTTCCGGCAACGGTCATAGACCAAACATCAGAAACTGCAACACCTTGAGCGCGAAGTCGCGCCACTAGGGAAGCTTGATCAACTGTTGCGTTCCAAGAAATGTTTGGATTGTTAACTCTTGGATCAAGTGACCAACGGTCTTCGACAGTAACTAAGTATGGGAAGGCCGATCCCCAAACTTCGGCAGTTGGTTGAGATTTGCCGCCAGTGGAAGAGGAATAGTAAGTCGAAATAGTAGCGCCGTTGTATTGCACAACGAGAGCAGTGTTTGTGTTGATGTCGGTAATAGTTGCATTGACAGCAGCTACCCAACGATCACCCATGGTTGCAATTTCTTTGCTGTAACCAACAAAAGCTTGATCCAAAGTGGTCGAATAGATCTGACAATTGCAGCCACTTCGAGTTGCTGTTTTTCGCACTGCGTATGACCGACCGGCAATTGCTTGCGCTTGCATTGCTGCTTCAGTCCATGATGATGGAACTTCGCCGAGACCGTATAGGTACTCATCTGTTAATCGCAGTGTATTCACAACAGCCAGGTCAACGACTGCATCATCAAATAAGCCTGAAGTTAGTTCCAAGGTTCCGTATCTATATCGACTAGAACAGGTATTTGCGGCACATTGCGCCGCGAATCCCGATGCAGCAGAAGCTGCATCTGCACCAGAGCGCACATGCATGACAGTGTCTGTATTAACCCAAGTCAAATTAACCAAGGCACCTGCACCAAGTACAACCCCGTTGGACGAGACTTCAGTGAGGCCATTGACTGTTGTGAACGTGGCAACTGTTCCTGCCGCAATAGGAATAGCAGGAATAACAGCTGCATTATCAATGACAACATTGAAAGCGCCACCAGTTGTTTGACCTGGAACATTCTCGCCACGAACCGCAACAAACGTTTTGTCCTGCAGAATTCCAACGCGAATATTTGTGGAAGGCAGAGCGACTGCATTAACTGCAGTTCCTGGGAAGTAGTGAGTGAGAATTTGCGAAGCCGTGTAACCATCAAGACCCATACCTTGGGCGCCGTATTGGCTCATGCCAACGCCATGTCCAAAACCTGAACCGGTGATTGTGAATCCCGCTGGAACCTGAACTACCTCGGCGGCGCGGGCAGCACCCATCGAACCACCGAGCAGGCTGGTAACAACTG
>JBIIZV010000080.1:0-4682 GCA_044346095.1 Candidatus Nanopelagicales bacterium | reverse complement strand
TAGAAATGGTTGCAAGATTTCTAACCCTTAGCGATGTTGCTGAACTCTTGAACATTGCTCCGGCCCAGGTCTACACACTCGTACGAACTGGCGAATTACCGGCGATCAAGATTGGTGCTCGTGGTCAATGGCGAGTAGAGGATCAAGCTATCGAGAGTTACATCGCAAAGCTTTATTCATCGACTGCAGAGTTTGTTGCGCAAAATCCTCGCTAAGTCAATGCGCGAGATCTGACAGTTCGACTAGCAACAATTGAACGTTTTGGAATTGTGAAAACTTTTGAGCTGCCTTCAATGTCTAAGGAATCAAATCCAGTTCTTTGGCAAATTCCTTCAATAACTTGGTCGCCGGCCAGATACCAAGTGCTCGATAGTTGTTGATCTGCCAAATCGTGAAACCACACATTGTCTAGCCAGTTAATTGCATCTGGCGCCCCAACCTTTTGGGATAGCTCGCTAAGCCCAGAGATTGCTGCTACAAAATCAATGTTCACCAAGAACTGTGTTGGCCCATTCTCAAGAATCAAAAATGGGTCGGCCAGATGCTTAACCTCACCAACCACGATTGGTAGTTGTCCATGTGCCAGCCTGAGTTCAATTGGGCTGGAGGTGTTTCGGAGCCGGTCTAGCCATGAGACATGAGCTTGTTCATACCGAACGGTTTCCAGAACTTCGTAGGCAAGGTCGAGTCGCTCCTCGGACTCAACTTCCTCAGCAGCCTGGAGCAGGACTCGATTGAGTTCAGCAATTAATGAGGGTTCAAACTCTGCAGATTCCATCCCGCTATTTCACCTCAATGCCAGGCTTGCGAACCGGGAATTTGGTGGGCTGTGGATAACCAGATTTAGATATCCACAGATTTACCCGAGTTCAGCTGCAGGTATTGACAGGCAATCGAAGAGAAATTAAAAAGTTTGTACTGGTGTTTTTGGGGGAATAAAAACACCAAGCAGCACTTGCAAGCACATGCAAGGTTTGCAGGTGCTGCGATTGCTAAGCGTTTCGGGGGGAAACAATGAATGCAATTATCTATGCGCTGCCAGCGCCAGGTGCACGTCAATACAAGCCAGGCAACATCATTAACTTGCCGGTACGAACCAAACATGGTCTGCAGGAAACGCTGCCATTTGAATGGCCAACTGATGGTGCCAATGCGATTAAGTATGTGCCACCTCGCATGGCCGAAAATCGACCTGACAGTTTTGATCCACAAGCAACCGCCAGAGTTGACTTACCGTCTGCCCGGCAATGGTCGATGCGATTAGTTCATGCCCTAGTTGAAGTAGTCAACGGCTCGCGACCAGCTGCCCAACTTAACCGTTGGATTACACCAGAGGTCATGAGTCAACTTCAAAGCCAGATTGCTCGCAACAAAATGCCACGACTGGGTGTTCGCAGCATCCATGTTCATGAAACCGATGACGGCGTTGCCGAAGTTAGTTCTGTTTTTGGTACACCGAATCGATCATTTGCTCTCGCACTTCGACTTGAAGGCTTAGACGGCAGATGGCGTGCAACCAGTTTGATGTGGGCGCTGCCGGAGTAATTCCGGCAAAGCAAGTATTGCCGGAATGATTTCGGCAAAGCAAGTATTGCCGGAGTAACTAGCTAGCTGCTCCGTGGCACTTCTTGTACTTGGTACCTGAACCACATGGGCAAGGTTCATTACGTCCCACGTTTGCATAAACATCGTTTGAAACTGAAGTTGTTTTCACTTCGCCAGATTCGCTTGGTCCTGAGTACTGAAGAGCTGCTACGGATTTTGGTGTAATCAAACCTTTAGTCTCTAGTTCGACGCCTTCGTCTTGCCCATCGCTGTGAACATGTGGCGTAACTGTAACTTCAGCATTGAACATGTAACCAACAGATTCTTCCTTGATGGCTTCCATCATGGCAACAAACAAGTCATAACCTTCGCGCTGGTATTCAACAAGTGGATCTCGCTGTGCCATTGCGCGCAGTCCGATGCCTTCTTGCAAGTAATCCATTTCATACAGGTGTTCGCGCCACTTGCGATCCAGAACCGAAAGAATTACTCGGCGTTCAAGTTCGCGCATTACTGCAGGTTGCAATTCAGTTTCGCGAGCTATGTAAGCCCGGTTGATGTCTTCTTGCAAAGTTACTGTCATGAATTCAGAAGATAGATCCGCTGGGTCTCCACCTGCAGCCTTGACCATGTCATTAATCGAAATCTCGATTGGGTAAAGCGCAGACAAAGCTTTCCATAGAGCCTGCAAATCCCAATCCTCTGGGAAACCTTCTGCAGTTTCGGCTGCAACATAGCCCGCAATCGTGTCATTCATGAATGTCTTTATTTGCTCTTGAATATCTTCACCATCAAGAACTCGAGAACGCTCGGCATAAACAACCTGACGTTGTCGGTTCATGACTTCGTCATACTTCAAAACATTCTTACGAATCTCAAAGTTCTGCGCTTCAACCTGAGTCTGGGCGGAACGAATTGAGTTGGTAACCATCTTGGCTTCGATTGGGACATCATCGGGAACGTTAAAGCGCTGCAAGAACGAATTAACCATGTCGCCCTTGAACAAGCGCATCAAATCATCTTCAAGAGATAGGTAGAAACGAGTTTCACCTGGGTCACCTTGACGACCAGAACGACCACGCAGCTGGTTATCAATACGGCGAGATTCGTGACGTTCAGTACCTAGAACATAAAGTCCGCCAACTTCAACAACTTCGTTGTGTTCCGATGCCACTGCTGCTTTTGCTGCCTCGAGGGCTGGAGTCCAAGCTGCTTCGTACTCTGCAGCGTTTTCAACTGGATCAAGGCCACGGCGTTCAAGTTCCTGGGCTGCGCGGAATTCTGGATTACCACCAAGCATGATGTCGGTACCACGGCCGGCCATATTTGTAGCAACAGTTACAGCGCCTTTACGACCTGCTTCCGCAACGATGGTTGCTTCACGATCATGTTGCTTTGCATTCAAGACTTCGTGTGGGATGCCAGTGCGAGTTAAGTACTTTGAAACTAATTCGCTCTTCTCGACACTGGTAGTTCCAACTAGAACTGGCTGGCCGGCACGATGCTTTTCTTCGATGTCAGCAATGACTGCCTTTAACTTTGCATCTTCAGTTCGGTAAACCAAGTCTGATTGATCAACACGTTGCACTGGACGATTGGCTGGAATTGGAACTACGCCAAGCTTGTAGATCTGTTGGAATTCTGAAGCTTCAGTCATCGCAGTACCAGTCATGCCCGAGAGCTTGTCGTACATACGGAAGTAGTTCTGAATTGTGATGGTGGCTAGCGTCTGATTCTCATTTTGAATCTCTACGCCTTCTTTAGCTTCGATCGCTTGGTGCATTCCATCGTTGTAACGACGACCAGCCAGAATACGGCCAGTATGTTCGTCAACGATCAAAACTTCGCCATCCATTACGACGTAATCTTTATCTTTCTTGAACAACGCAAGAGCTTTGATTGCGTTATTCAAATAACCAACGAGTTGGGTATTTTCTGATTCATAAAGGTTTTCGATACCTAACCAGTTCTCAACTTTCTCGACACCTGGTTCCAAAATTCCGATCGTGCGCTTTTTCTCGTTTACTTCGTAATCAGTCTCAGGATTCAAGCGCGGGGCCAAGCGAGCAAACTCCGCGTACCATTTAGTTGCAACATCAGCTGGTCCGCTAATCAAAAGCGGAGTACGAGCTTCATCGATCAAGATCGAGTCAACTTCATCGACGATTGCAAAGTTGTAATCTCGCTGAACCCGATCGGCCGGATTAAGAGTCATGTTGTCGCGAAGGTAATCGAAACCAAATTCATTGTTCGTGCCATATGTAATGTCTGCGTTGTAGGCACCACGGCGTTGTTCTGGATTCATGTCCGAAAGAATTGTGCCAACTTCTAAACCTAAGAAGCGGTGAACGCGACCCATCCACTGACCATCTCGAGCAGCCAAGTAATCATTAACTGTTACTACGTGAACGCCGCGACCAGATAGCGCGTTCAAGTATGCAGGCAAAGTCGAAACAAGTGTTTTACCTTCACCAGTTCGCATTTCTGCAATATTTCCCAAGTGAAGTGCTGCGCCACCCATCAACTGAACGTCGTAGTGACGTTGACCTAAAGTGCGCTTGCTGGCTTCGCGGACTGCAGCGAAGGCTTCTGGCAATAAGTCATCAAGGCTTTCACCATTTGAAATCCGAAGTTTAAAGTCAGCGGTAAGTCCACGAAGTTCTTCGTCAGACATAGTGACGTAGTGCTCTTCAAGCGCATTAACTTGAGCGGCAAGTGACTCCAGGGTTCGCAGAATCTTTCCTTCGCCGGCACGAAGAATTTTGTCCAGAACGCTCACAGATAAGTCCTTGCTATTAATCACAGTTGCGCGATTGCGCTGCTCTAATCGTAAGTGACGACCTGCATCCACTTGAAATCAAGGATGAGCCACAGGATTTAGCAGTTTTATGTCTATTTCTTGGATAGCGCTTCCCTATTTGCAGGCTTTTCCTGTGTTAGTTTCGAAACGAAGCTTCCCCCAATGAACGCGAGAAAATGAACAAATCCTCGAAATTCCTAGTCACTGCTGCAGTTGTTACCAGCCTGCTCGGTGGTTCGATGGGTGCTGCCCGCGCCGCCGAGGTAGTTCAGGTTCCAGCGGGATTCACAATCACCGGTTCAGGTTTTGGACATGGCGTTGGCATGAGCCAATACGG
>JBIIZV010000079.1:0-4799 GCA_044346095.1 Candidatus Nanopelagicales bacterium | reverse complement strand
CGCTTAAGGGATTCCTCAGTGCGTTCCACAAGCAGCCGGGATTCCTCATCCACGTTGCCAGCCAAGAAAGTGGCATTTGTGTCACCGTGCACACCGTTTACGTAGGCAGTGATGTCGATGTTGCAGATGTCTCCATCCTGAATCACGGTTGAGTCAGGAATTCCGTGGCAAATTACTTCGTTGAGGCTGGCACAAAGCGATTTAGGAAAATCTCGATAACCCAAAGTTGATGGGTAGGCATTGTGATCTAGGAGAAACTCATGACCAATTCGATCTAGTTCGTCAGTCGTTACTCCCGGTGCAACATTCTTACCAACTTCAGCCAAAGCCTGTGCTGCGATCCGACCAGCTATTCGCATCTTTTCAATAGTCTCGGCAGTTTGAATATCGGAACCTGAATGCTTCTTGGGTGCTTTCTTCCCTACATACTCAGGTCGGGCAATTGAGGCCGGAACTGTTCGCTCGGGGGAAATGGTCCCAGGAACTAGGTTTCCAACGGGAGCAGTCATGTTTCTATTCTAATTAGACTTTCGCGTTAGTAGGCATTGCAGCATTGAGGTGCCAGAATGCAACTATGCAGTGGTGGTTTTGTTTAATTCATAAAGTTGTGGAAGAAAACGTTGGTTGCCCGAATGCTTCTCGTCTTGGTCCTTATGAAACTCGCGAGCTGGCAGAAACTGCAATTGAGCGCATTAGTAAGCGACAAGAAGATTTAGATAGTGAAGAGGATTAGCGCTGGCTAACCTAGGTAACTTTTAGGCAAAGCAAAAACCCCGCTCCCAAAAGGGAACGGGGTTTTTGATGAAGCAGGGGAAATTTACTTCTTCTTCGCAGCTGGCTTGCGCTTGGCAGCCTTGCGCTTAGCAGGAGCCTTCTTCGCAGCAGCTTTCTTAGCTGGCTTGCGCTTGGCAGCCTTCTTCTTTGCAGGAGCCTTAGCAGCAGCCTTCTTCTTGGCTGGCTTGCGCTTGGCAGCCTTCTTCTTTGCAGGTGCCTTCTTGGCAGCCTTCTTCTTAGCAGGTGCCTTCTTGGCAGCCTTCTTCTTTGCTGCTGGCTTACGCTTTGCAGCCTTCTTTGCTGGAGCCTTCTTGGCTACAGCCTTCTTCTTAGCAACCTTGCGCTTAGCAGGTGCCTTACGTGCTGTGGTTTTCTTGGCAGCCACAGGTCCTCCTCGAGGTAAGACCCTCGGACTTCCCGAAGGTTCTTAATAACAAGGTTGGCAGACAAATCCACACTTTGGTGCATTTTTTGCAAATAAAGTTACCTGCGTGTCGCGTCATTATTTTTTTGGAAAATGATAAAAACTTTTCGAAATTTGGACATTTGAAATGCATATATTTCACAATTTCACAACTAAAAAACTCGAAAAAACCGCGTGGTTATCGGATTTTTTCGAAGTTTAGTTTTTCAGTGAATGTTGTTTAAGTTTTTGCGATAAAAAACTGCAGTTTGCAAACACCTGCGGCACGAAGAAAAAAGTTAGAAAAAAGTTTTGGAAATTTGATCAATTTCTGCAATTTTTTCCAAAAAAACTTTAAAAAAGCAATTCTCAAGTCGCATTCAATTTTTCGAACTATTCGTATGAATGATCAAGGTCTGGATAGTTACCACTTGCAACATCATCAGCCCAAGCTTTTGATCCAGTAAGCATGATGTCTCGCAGTGATGCGTAGTGCTTAACAAACTTTGCTTGTTTGCCACCGGTTAAACCCAAAAGATCTTGCCAAACAATTACTTGCGCATCGGTGCCAGGGCCAGCGCCAATTCCAATTATTGGAACCGGCACTTCGGTTGTTAATCGTGTGGCAAGTTCATGCGGAACAACTTCCAAAACAATTGCAAAAGCACCGGCTTCAACTAATGCGTGCGCGTCAGCAATGAGTTCGTCGCCGGCATCACCTCTACCTTGCACTTTGTACCCACCCATTTGATGGACAGACTGTGGGGTGAGTCCGATGTGCCCCATAACTGGGACACCAGATTGGGTTAGCAGCGAAACATGTTCAACCATGTGACGGCCGCCCTCAATCTTTACTGCGTGCGCCTTACCTTCTTGCATGAATCGAACGCTTGTTTCAAGAGCCTGAGCAGGTGAGCTTTGGTATGAACCGAATGGCAGATCAGCTAGCACCATGGCTCGAGAACTGCCGCGCTCAACTGCAGCAACTAATGGAATCAAATCATCTACAGTCACTGGAATAGTTGATTCGTATCCGTACACAACCATCGCCGCGGAGTCACCAACAAGCAGAACGGGAATGCCGGCCTCATCAAACACGCTTGCACTAAGCGCGTCGTAGGAAGTAATCATTGGCCATTTTTCACCACGTGCTTTTGCGGCAATCAGATCACTAGTTGTGATTCGACGTGATTGTTTTCCGCCATACAAAGGCTCGGTATTCATTACTTAGTTCTCCGCTCTCGAGGCTGCTCGGTGGCAGTCCCCGGATCTGTAACTCCATTGTGTCAGGAATTAGCAGTAGCGCGCGAGTTTCTCCAAAACGGGTTATTCAACCCATTTATTTGACGATGTTTATTGAACCAACATATGGTCACTCAGACCATTTGTTGGTTATTGGCATACGGCGGTCTTTACCGAATGCTTTGCCAGAAACCTTTGGACCAGGTGGGTATTGACGACGCTTGTATTCAGCGCGATCGGTAAGGAGCAAGATTCGCTTAACGGTTTCAGCATTAAAGCCAGCCGCAATAATTTGGTCGGCACTTAGATCTTGCTCAACATACATATTGAGGATTGCATCAAGTTCTTCGTAATCTGGCAGCGAATCAGAATCTTGTTGTCCTGGCCGCAACTCTGCACTTGGTGGCTTTGAGATGCTGGACTCTGGAATCGGGGCAATTTCATTACTGTCTATCGCCGCTTGATTACGCCATTTTGCTAATGCCCAAACATCTACCTTTGGCACATCCATTAGGGGAGCAAAGCCACCTACCGCGTCACCATAAATAGTTGAGTAACCAACGGAGAGTTCACTCTTGTTTCCAGTAGCTAGAACTAGGTGACCTTCTTGATTAGAAAGTCCCATGAGGATCATGCCGCGAACTCGAGCTTGCAGGTTCTCTTCGGCTAGTCCAGTTAGTTCTAGGTTCTCTAGATAAGACGCAACCATCGGTTCAATTTCTACCGTGCGGAAATTAAGACCAATTCGCTTTGCGCTCTCTTGAGCATCTGACTTCGAATGCTCTGAAGAATACTTAGAAGGCATCGAAACGCCATAGACGTTTGCCGCGCCAATCGCATCGGTTGCAATTGCTGCAACTAAAGCGGAATCGATGCCACCAGATAAACCAAGTGCAATCGACCGGAAGCCGTTTTTCTGCACGTAGTCGCGCAACGAAACCACAAGTGCTGAGTAGACCTCAGCGATTGGATCTAGTCGCTTTCTGGATTCCCCAGACAAAGCAGGCTTCTCACCGCTGGCGACCGATTCAGTAATCAGAGTTACTGGCTCACCATTTGATAGTTGTGTCTGGATACCAGCTGGCGCAATCTCAAGATCTGTAATAACCATATCTATTTCAAATTGCAGTGCGCGATCTAGAACTTCGCCAGATTTAGAAACGATGATCGAGTCGCCTTCAAATACGAGTTCATCTTGTCCGCCGACCATGTTTACGTAGGCCAATGTTGCATCGGCTTCTTGGGCGCGAAGCTTGACCAGGTTTAGTCGAACATCATCTTTATCTCGTTCGTATGGAGATCCATTCAATACGACAAGTAATCCGGCCCCATTAGCTTTAACTTGAGAGACTGGACCACCGTCTTGCCAAAGATCTTCACAAATTGCCACTGCTATATCTATGCCAAATGCTCGGATCAAAACTGAGTCATTACCAGGCACGAAGTACCGATACTCGTCAAAGACTCCATAGTTAGGTAAGTGATGCTTTGCGTAGCTGGTTTGAATCTGTCCGTCATAAATAACTGCAGCACAGTTCATTGGACCGCCGCGAGGAACTCCCAGGGTTTTAGCCTCTGTGTCATTAGTTCTTCTTAGGTATCCAACAAACACCAGTACATTTCCCAGACCCGCTGTTTTTAGTGCGACTGCAAATTCTTTAGTGGCAAGCTCAGAGGCAGTTTGAAACGATGGCCGTAGGGCTAGATCCTCAACTGGATATCCCGTAATCATCATTTCGGGAAGCACAACTATGTCTGCTCCAGCTTGGGCGGCCGACTTAACAGCCTCAAGACACATAGCGCTATTACCAATCAAGTCACCAACGACAGGGTTAAGTTGCGCTAAAGCCAAGCGAATTTGTGGCACAGATACAGCATAAATGCAGACTGACATGCCGTGTAACACAGCCGTAACGCAAGGGCTTCATCATGGTCTAGTGGATAAGCAAACTGAATTTGTATTACGTACCATCGAAGAACGAGACATTCGCTTCGTGCGACTTTGGTTCACAGATGTATTAGGCACCCTTAAGTCAGTCGCGATCGCGCCAGCTGAACTTGAAGGAGCCTTCTCTGAAGGTATTGGCTTTGATGGCTCGGCTATTCAAGGTTTTGCGCGAGTTTACGAATCCGACATGTTGGCCAAGCCAGATCCTGAAACGTTTTCGATTCTGCCGTGGCGCGGTGAAGAGAACAGCGTTGCTCGCATGTTCTGCGACATCCAGTTGCCAGATGGTTCACCGTCGTGGGCAGACCCAAGGCACGTATTAACTCGCGCCTTAAGCAAGGCTGCTGATAAAGGTTTCACTTTTTATACCCATCCAGAAATCGAATTCTTCCTATTTAAGAATCAACCAGAAAAGGGCCAGCAGCCTGTTCC
>JBIIZV010000078.1:0-4880 GCA_044346095.1 Candidatus Nanopelagicales bacterium | reverse complement strand
CCTGGCGTCAACTTGTCTGGGTTCATACCAAGGCACATTGAGCATCCGGCTTCGCGCCATTCGGCACCAGCTTCAAGGAATACCTTGTCTAAACCTTCAGCCATTGCTTCTAGACGAACTCGAACGGAACCTGGCACAACCATCATGCGCATGCCATCAGCAATTTTTTTGCCTTTGAGAATTTCGGCAACTGCACGAAGATCTTCAATTCGACCATTTGTGCAAGAACCGACAAAGACTGTGTCGATTTTGATGTCGCGAATCGGCATACCAGCTTTAAGGTCCATGTACTCAAGAGCCTTTTCTGTTGCCTTCTTATCTACTTCATCAGTGAAGTCATCTGGGCTTGGCACATTTGCTGAAAGTGGAGCTCCCTGACCTGGGTTAGTTCCCCAAGTTACAAATGGGCTGAGCTTTGTTGCATCAATGATTACTTCGCGATCAAATACTGCGTCGTCATCGGTTGGCAAGGTTTTCCAGTAAGCAACTGCAGCGTCCCAGTCAGCACCCTTAGGTGCGTGCTCGCGTCCCTTAACGTATTCGAAAGTAGTTTCATCTGGCGCGATCATGCCGGCGCGAGCGCCAGCTTCGATGCTCATGTTGCACATTGTCATGCGACCTTCCATGGACAATGCGCGAATTGCTTCACCACGGTATTCAAGGATGTAGCCCTGACCGCCACCAGTTCCAATTTCAGCGATGATTGCCAAGATTAAATCTTTTGCAGTAACGCCAGCTGGAAGTTTGCCGTTAACTGTGATTGCCATGGTCTTAAAAGGCTTAAGTGGCAAAGTCTGAGTTGCAAGCACATGCTCAACTTCACTTGTGCCGATGCCCATTCCGATTGAACCGAATGCACCATGAGTTGATGTGTGTGAGTCACCACAAACAATGGTCATGCCTGGCTGAGTTAGTCCGGACTGTGGCGCAATGATGTGAACAATTCCTTGTTCCTTGTTTCCAAGTTCGTAGTTTTCAATTCCAAATTCTTTAGTGTTTATGCGAAGTGCCTCAATTTGGGCGCGACTGATTGGATCAACAATTGGTTTGTCGATGTCAGTAGTTGGCACATTGTGATCTTCAGTGGCGATGGTTAGGTCTTTGCGGCGAACTGGGCGACCAGCAGCGCGCAAACCATCAAAGGCCTGTGGGCTAGTTACCTCATGGGTGAGGTGCAGATCGATATAAAGTAAGTCCGGTTCACCTTCAGCGCGACGAACAACGTGGTCGTCCCATACCTTTTGTGCCAATGTGCGTCCCATAACTGCCTCCTGTTGCGCATCGATTTTGACATCTCACTATTCGAGATAGCAATATCAGTACATGGACGATATTAGTAGCGGTGTAGGTGTTCTGGATAAAGCTGCCCACATTCTGGACGCTTTGGAATCCGGACCCCTGTCTTTGGCTGGTTTAGTCAGTGCCACTGGCTTAGCGCGACCAACAGCCCATCGCCTTGCTACCGCCCTTGAGCACCATCGCTTGGTTGCTCGTGACCTAAATGGTCGATTTGTTCTTGGGCCACGAGTTGGCGAACTTGCTGGCGCAGCTGGCGAAGACAAGTTGCTGGCCATTGCGAATCCGATTTTGATTGCCCTTCGCGATGCCACCAAGGAAAGCGCCCAGCTTTACCGCCGACAAGGTGAGCAACGGATATGTGTTGCGGCTGCTGAGCGCATGACTGGACTGCGAGACACAGTTCCAGTTGGAGTTGGCCTAACTATGGCTGCCGGTTCTGCCGCTCAAATTCTGCTGGCTTGGGAAGAACCAGATCGCCTACATCGCGGAATTCAAGGAGCGAAATTCACGGCTTCAGATTTATCAGCTGTGCGACGTCGCGGTTGGGCGCAATCTCTCGGTGAGCGTGAACCCGGCGTTGCATCAGTTAGCGCACCAATTCGCAGCGCCAACGGCAAAGTGATTGCCGCAGTTTCAATCTCTGGACCAATTGAGCGCCTAACGAAGACTCCTGGCCGAATTCACGGCATGGCAGTAATGACTGCGGCAAATCGAATTAGTGAATCACTAAAAGCCAGAAGTTAGTTTTTTTAAAAGCAAAAACCGCCACATTTGTGGCGGTCGCTTTTTTTGTAGCCCCGACGGGATTCGAACCCGCGCTACCGCCTTGAGAGGGCGGCGTGCTAGGCCGCTACACAACGGGGCCGCACCTGTTCACAATAACGTAAATCGGGCTAACTTCTAAATGCTGTTTAGTGCTAGCGAAACCGAACCATGTCTGGTGTCAGTTGATCCAGAGAAGTAATCCCCATCAGTCGCATTGTTTGCTCGACCTCACCTTGCAGGATTTGTGCAGCTCGTCGAACACCTGCTTCCCCGCCGGCCATAATTCCGTAAAGGTAGGCCCGGCCAACTAGAACTGCATCCGCACCTAATCCAATGCCGCCAACAATGTCAGCGCCAGACAATGCGCCACCGTCAATAAACAGTTGAGTATTTGTGTCAGAGATTGCACTCTTTACAGATGGCAAAAGTTCCAAGGGAACTACCGATCTATCAAGTTGTCGTCCCCCATGATTTGAAAGCACAACTGCGTCAACACCTGCGTTAGCCAGCATCGCGGCATCGTTTACATTTTGTACGCCTTTAACGATTAGTTTTCCTGGCCAATTTTCTTTCAGCCACTCCACATCTTTCATGGTGATTGATGGATCAAAGACACTATTCATAAGTTCAGCAACGGTGCCACCAGTTGTTTTAAGTGATGCAAACTCAAGTGGTTTTGTGGTTAGTAAATTGCCCCACCATTTTGGATACTTCGCCATATCCGCCATGGTTTTTAGCGTTAGCTGCGGTGGGATAGTTAGGCCATTTTCTACATCCCGCACTCGCATGCCGCCAACAACAGTGTCAACGGTCAGCATGATTGCTTCATAGTCTGCGGCTGCAGCTCGTTCTACTAATTCATAACGAGTTGTTTTATCTCGCCACAAATAAAGTTGAAACCACTTTCGGGTTTCGGGTGCAGCGGCGGCAAGATCTTCAATTGAAGTGGTGCCAAGTGTTGACAATGTATATGGGATGCCAAACTCGGCGGCAACTTTAGCAACTGCAGGTTCGCCTTGGTAATGCATCATGCGCGTGAATCCAGTTGGACTAAACACAAAAGGCAATGCGGACTTTTGACCAAAGATTGAAATGGAAGTATCAACGACCGAAACATCACGCAAAACATGTGGATGGAACTCTAAGCGTCGGTAAGCCTCATAAGCCCGTCCGTAACTTAGCTCTTCGCCAGCTGCGCCATCGGTGTAGTCAAAAACTGCACGTGGAGTTTTTGATTTACCAATGTTTCTCAGCTGAGAGATTGTGACTGCACGGGAAACCGCATCACTTCTGGAAAATGGTGACTTGAATCCCAGGATTGGTTTTAAGTCTGACCATCTTGGCAATTGCCGCTTACTCATGAGGTTCACTATTCCACGATTTGGAATCAATTGGAATGTATTTATGTGGCTGGGATACCTGGACTCGAACCAAGACTAACTGAACCAGAATCAGTTGGGCTGCCAATTACCCCATATCCCAAATGGCATTACGAGTCGAAATTCTATCTCAGGCCACGTGATTGAGCGAAATGCGTAATCTCAGGCGCCTATTTTATTGAGGCAGTAATTCGGGCTAGGGATCGTTCTCTACCAAGAATTTCAAGGGACTCAAAAAGTGGTGGTGAAACTCGACGTCCCGTCACAGCAACTCGAACTGGACCAAAAGCTACCTTGGGTTTTAGTTCCAGGCCTTCAATCAAAGCAGTGCGCAGTGCTTCTTCAATTGCTGGCGTAGTCCAATCAGCCACACCAGTAAGTGCAGCTAATGCAGCAACCAATACCGGCTGTGCTTCTGAAGTCAAAACCTTTTCGGCTTCAACTGGATCAACTGCAAACGCTGGACTGCCGGACTGATCGGCAAATAGGAAGCCCAGCATTCCAATTCCTTGGCGCAAAGTTTCCATTCGTTCTTGCACAAGTGGAATGGCATTCTTTAACACTTCCATCTGCTCTGCAGTTGGTTCTGCGGACAGAATGCCATCCTTGATCAAGAACGGAGTGATTCGTGTGGCTAATTCCTCTGGCGCCAAAGTTCGAATCCAGTCCCCGTTAATCGAGGTGCACTTCTTTAAGTCAAAACGTGCTGGGTTTGCGTTAACGCGAGCAACGTCAAAAACTGTTGCCATTTCTTCCTTTGAGAAGAATTCGCGATCTTCACCAAATGCCCAACCCAGAAGTGCCAAGTAGTTAAGTAGGCCTTCTGGTAAGTAACCTTCTTCGCGATACATCAAAAGACTTGATTCTGGATCGCGCTTAGAAAGCTTCTTATTTCCTTCGCCCATTACATATGGCAAGTGACCATAAAGGGGACGTTCACCTTTTGCGACACCAATTGCTTTTAATGCATCGTAAAGAGCAAGCTGACGCGGAGTACTACTCAATAAGTCTTCGCCGCGAAGCACGTGAGTGATTTCCATCAGTACGTCATCAACTGGATTTACCAAGGTGTAAAGCGGCTCCCCTGTGGCGCGCACAATTACATAGTCAGGGACATGCTCGGCTGCGAAAGTTACATCGCCACGAACTAGATCTGTCCAAGTGAAGTCAGTGTCTGGCATTCGGAAGCGAACAACCGGTGAGCGGCCTTGCTTTTCGTATTCAGATTTTTGTTCAGCACTCAAGGTTCGGCAGGCGCCGTCATAGCCTGGAGTTTTTCCAGCTTCGCGCGCAGCTTCGCGACGATCTTCAAGTTCTTCTTGTGAGCAGTAGCAGTGATAAGCGTGTCCAGATGAAAGCAGCTTTCCAGCAACATCTGCATAGATGTCCATGCGTTGGGATTGTCGATACGGCGCATGCGGGCCGCCAACTTCTGGA
>JBIIZV010000184.1:0-4935 GCA_044346095.1 Candidatus Nanopelagicales bacterium | reverse complement strand
TTGCATCTACGGAAACTAAAACGTTATCGCGGTATGCAATTGCTGCTTGACGCAAGCTTTCTGCGTCTGCGCGAGATGTTTCTGATGCAACGCGAACAATGTCATCTGCCTTGGCTTGTGCCTGCGAAACGATAAGTTCGGCTTGCTTTTCTGAGGCTTGAAGTTTCGCTTGCGCGTCAGCAATTGTTGCGGCATGGCTCTTGCTTGAGTCTTCACCTAATGCGCGAGCGTCACCTGTTGACTTAGCAAGCAAAGCTTGAGCATCGCCGGTTGCTTTTTCAAGCATGGCTTGCGCAGCATTTGTTGCTTCAGTTTGTAGACGCTTTGCTTCAGCTTGAGCTGCTGCAATTTGTGATGAAGTGCTCTTGTCAGTTTCACTGCGCAGATTGTTTAGCTCGGCTTCGGTATTTGCACGAAGGGTTGCCAGTTCTTGTTCAGTGTGTGAACGCTGCGCTGCTAAATCTTTGTCAACGTTTGCCTTTAGTACTTCAGCTTCAGAAGCCACTTCGTTTGCACGACGTGTTGCGTCATCAAGAAGTTTTGCAATGACTTTCTGATTTTCAGCAGCCTGTGAGTCTGCATCATTCTGAGTTGCTTCAAGTAGTTGAGCTGCTTGATCACGAGCAGTTTCAAGTGTTGCGGTAGCTTCAGCACGTAGTTTGCGAGCGTCAACATTTGCGGCTTCACGGGTCTGGCGGGCATCAAGTTCACAGCTGGCACGAATTTGTTCGCGCTCGGACTCTGCTTGTTGCAAAGTGTCAGTAGCTTGTTCAATCAATTTGCCAGCGCGAAGACGGGCGGCACGAATGATTACAGCTGCATCTTCAGCAGCGATCTGAGTTAGCGCGTCTTCATCCATATCGATGAAGCTGGGACGACCCACTGCGCCTTCAAGTTCAGTAATGCGAGCCTGCAGCGCGCTGATCGTACGATCTGCCTCTGCGAAATCACGCACACCATTTGAACCGGCATCGCCAGTCTCGTCAGCCTTGAAAAAGCGGCCTAAGCCCTTGCTGTCACTCATTTGAATTCCTCGTTTCCCCGTCCCAAAAGAATAGAGGGAAAAGACCCGACTTGGAAATCCGAATTGTCTGGATTAGCCCAGAATTAACGAGAACGTGACCCGCCGCGAGATCCACCCGAACGACCCTGTGGTCGTCCGCCGCCAGATCTGCTTGGACCGCCTGGTCGCCGACCGCGCGCAGGTGGTTCTGCTGGTGGTTTCCAAGCAATTCCAGTTGGTTCTTTTGCACCGGTGATGGCAACTAATTCCTTGGACATTGGCTTAACTTTGACTACTTCTGGATCAACTCCAGCGCGAGAAGTCATTGCAGTTACGGCCTTTTGCTGGCGTGGGCCAATCATTGTGACAACCTTGCCGGTTTCGCCAGCGCGAGCTGTGCGACCAGCGCGGTGCAAGTAATCCTTGTGATCATTAGGTGGATCGATGTGAACTACCAAGCTCACGCCATCAACGTGAATACCGCGAGCAGCAACGTCAGTTGCGACTAACACGTCTGTAATTCCTTCTTTGAAAGCGTTCAGAGTGCGGGTACGAACGGCTTGGGTTTTCCCACCATGCAATGCGCCAGCTGGCACACCTTTGTTGGCAAGGTCTTTAGCGATGCGATCGACGCCGGCTTGAGTGCGAGCAAAGAACATGGTCTTACCCTTGCGGGAACCAATTTCGGCCAGAATTGCTGGCTTGTCCTCGCTATAAGTAATGAATAAGTAGTGCGTCATTGTCTTGACTGATGCCTTACCTGAGTTTGTTGCGTGCTCGACTGGATCGTGCAAATACTTGCGAACAATCTTGTCTACGTCTTTATCCAAAGTCGCGCTGAAAAGTAAGCGCTGGGAATTTGGCTTTGTCATGTCCAACACTTCAACAATCTGTGGCATGAATCCCATGTCGCACATCTGATCAGCTTCATCGAGAATTGTGATTTCGATTTTGCTTAAGTTGATATGTCCTTGCTCGACTAAGTCATTTAGACGACCTGGGGTTGCAACCACGATTGGCACGCCACGCTTTAGTGCATCAATTTGCTTTGCGTACGGCATTCCGCCAGCAATTAAACGAATGTCTAGGTCAACAGCTTGGGCGTAAGGCATCAAGGCATCAGTTACCTGCATAGCAAGTTCACGTGTTGGAACCAAAACAATTCCAAGCGGATGCTTTGCAGTTGCTTTGCGATGCGCTAAACGAGTAACCATGGCAAGACCGAATGCCAGAGTTTTTCCGGAACCAGTTTGTCCGCGACCTAATACGTCACGACCGCTGATTGCATCAGGCAAAGTCTTAGCCTGAATTGGGAATGGTGAATCAATTCCTTGACGCTTTAGTGTGCTGAGCAATTCAGTTGACACACCTAGTTCGGCCCAAGAGCTTGATGCAGTATCTAATGCAACTTCTGCCGAGTCTTCTGACATTGCACTCTTGCTGCTTACGCGTTCAGTCGAAGGCTTCTCACGTGGCAAGCGAGACTTTGGTGCATAAACTTCTTCGCGCTTAGTGCGAGGTGCGCGTGCTGGAGCTTCATCGTTGTACTTACGTGGTGCGCGAGTTGGCGCTTCATCGCGACGAGCACGAGGTGGGCGTGAATCGAAATCATCACGACGGGCACGACTTGGCGCTTCATCTTTATATGTACGTGGTGCGCGAGTCGGTGCTGAGTCATCGCGGCGTGAGCGACTTACTGGTGCGTCATCACGACGGGCACGTGGTGCACGCGTTGGTGCTTCGTCGTTGTACTTACGAGGTGCACGAGCTGGCGCTTCATCGCGACGGGAGCGGCTTGGCGCTGCATCATCACGGCGTGCACGCGGAGCACGGGCTGGGGCTTCATCTTTATATGTACGTGGTGCGCGGGCTGGACGATCATCTTCGTAACGACTGCGTGCTGCGCGAGTTCCAGCTGGCTTTTCGCCACCCTTGCGTTGTGGTTTGCCCGAAGGATTCCAAACATCATTGCTGCGCTTGGCGCCACGAACTTCAGCACGTGGAGATTCTGCTTTGCTACGTGCATCTGGATCGCGTGGTTCGCGAGGTGCACGGGATTCGGCTTTTGCCACCTTGGATTTTGGCTTTGCGCGCTTCTTGGCAGCAGTTGTTTTTGCTGCAGCGTGGCGAGGCGATCCGGCTTTTGGCTTGGATTCGGTATCGCGGGCGCGGTCTCGTTCTAGCTTTCGGGCGCGCGGCTTTTTCTTAGGACTTGAGGGAGTGGACATTAAAACCTTCTTTGGGGAATGTACTAACGGTAGGCGAGAAAGGGCGCAAAACCTAATCGTCATGGCGGTTTTCAGGGTTTTGTCACTGCCCAATGGGAGACTTACCTCATGGACGTTACTTCTTTAATTGTCATTGTCGTAGTCACTGCTCTCACAACAGCTGCCATTGTCGGACTTGTTGTTAGTCGGGCCATGAAGAATCAAGGTGGCTTATCGGCGCAAGACATCCGCCAGCAAGTCGCTGATGCTGCGCGCGAACAGTATTTAACTACTGCACAAATGTTAGAGACATCAACTGAGGCGCGATTGCAAACAACTACAGCTTCAGTTGCTGAACAATCAAGAGCAGCTTCGGCGTCTATTCAGGAAATTATCAAACCGCTTGGCGAAAGTTTGAAAGCACTTGATATAAAAGTTGGCGATTTAGAAAAGAATCGGGCCGAGGCTTACGGCAAGTTAAACGAGCAGGTTACAAACACAACGGGTCTTTTGGATTCATTGCGCATCGAGACGACAAATCTTTCCAGTGCACTTCGTCGCAATGATGCACGCGGCCGTTGGGGCGAACTTCAATTACGCCGCATCATCGAAATGATTGGAATGTCAGAGCACGTTTCCTTCGATGAACAAAAGCAGCAGGTAGGCGATGGATCAGGTCGCCCAGACGTAACGATTCACCTGCCAAACAATCGCGTGCTTTACGTTGACAGTAAAGCTCCGATGAATTCATACCTTGATGCGATCAATGAAACTGATGTTGATCGACGCAAGACTTTATTTGATGCACACGCAAATGCACTTAAAGGTCACATCAGAACTCTGGCAAGTCGTAACTACGTTGACGACAAAGAATCACTTAACTACGTCATCATGTTTATTCCAACTGAATCTTCTCTAGCTGCCGCATTCGAGGTTTATCCAAACTTGATCGAAGATGCAGCGCAAGCAAAAGTTGTGTTGACTTCACCAACTTCACTTGTAATTGCGCTCAATACCATTGCGATGCTTTGGCAAGAAGATACCCAAGTGCGCAATGCGCAAGAAATGATTAAGGAGTCCGGTGACTTGTATGGCCGCTTGATCACTTTCATCAATCACTTCAGCAGGGTTGGCGATAACTTAAAGCGTTCAATGGACACTTACAACAGCGCAGTTGGCTCTTTCGATCGTTCGGTAATGCCAAAGGCCAAGGCTGTTGAAGAGCTTGGTCGGTTTACTGACGAATTACCGTCTGCAGAAAAAGTAGAAGTTGATTTACGGGAATCAAAGTATGCAACCCATGAAACTCAACTTGGTTTAGTTTCCGACTCAGATGAAGAAACTGCCTAACCTTATTTTTTGGCAATAAATACAGGGTTATCGTCACATCAATTGTTTTTCGCTGGGTTACTGACAATCTCAGATGGTCCGCACGTTAAGTTTTTCTTATGGATAAAGCACCAGTTAACAATGATTCCGCCCAAAAAACTCAAGCATCTAATCCTTTGGCTTTGACCGAAGACTTTCTGTCTCAGAAGTCAAAGTTGCGCCAGAGCTTTGGACGCAAAGAGGTTCTCTTTTTCTCGGTCTGTTCTGTAATTGGGTTAGACACCATTGGCCTTGTTGCCGCTGCCGGTCCAGAGGCAATCTCTTGGATGGCCGTTCTGGCAATCGTCTTCTTGATCCCCGCCTCAATGGTTATCGCGGAATTAAGCGGTGCTTTCA
>JBIIZV010000077.1:0-4954 GCA_044346095.1 Candidatus Nanopelagicales bacterium | reverse complement strand
TAGTTCTGTTTAAAACTCGTTAGCAATTCTTCTTGCTAAGTAAGGTGAAAATTCACCAGCATACTTTGCATGAAGTTCTGGAAGTTGCCAATCTTTTCCAGTGACAGTTCCACGGCACGCAGGTGTTTCGCATCCGCACTTAAATTCGTCGTAGTCCGAATCATCGCAAGTTGCGTAATCAAAAGTAAGTTCTTCGCCGACTGCAATGTCGCGGCGGGCTTTCAAAACTGTGGCGCCCATTAGGCCACAACTTGGTTCACATGAATGGTTAAAGCAATCGCCTGGTTCGCGAACCTCTTGGGAAACTAAGTACTGATCATCATCAACTTGAATCGCGCGGTGCTGGCGTTCAAGTTCAAGCGTTGCTAGAACGCTTCTAGGTACGGACCATCCGCCGAAACTGCCAACAGTTTCGCCTTTACTGATCGGCTCGATTGCAAAACTTCCCCAACCTTTATCTCCAGCTGAGCGAGCTTGCGCCTTGGGAGTCAACCAGTTCATGTCCAATGAAGTACCTCATGTCTGTCGATGCATTACCAATCAAATGCAGATTCGATGCTATCTGGAATTAACCACTAGATACCAAATCCCAGATGAATTCTTGGTGCACTTATTCCTCTAGGCTTAAGTCATGATCGATTTAGCCGCCCTGCGCCAGGACCCAGAAGCCGTCAAGCAATCCCAGGCTGCCCGCGGTGAATCCGTTGAATTAGTTGATCAAGTTATTTCTGCTGATGCTGCTCGCCGTACTGCTTTAGGTGAATTTGAAAGCCTGCGAGCTAACCAAAAGGCAATCGGCACCCAGGTCGCTAAAGCCCAAGGTGACGAAAAGCAGGCGCTGTTGGCTGAGACCAAAACACTTTCTGATCAAGTTAAAGCTGCCGAGAATCAACTACGTGAGATGGATGCAAGTCTTGATGCGTTAGTGCTTGGACTATCCAACGTTGTCGATCCAGCCGCACCGGTTGGTGGCGAAGATGACTTTGTTGTTATCAAAGAAGTCGGAACTAAACGAGATTTTGCGGCTGAAGGCTTTGCCGTGCGTGACCATGTTGAGATCGGCGAACTACTTGGTGCAATTGATATTGAGCGCGGCGCGAAAGTTAGCGGTAGCCGTTTCTATTACTTAACAGGCCCAGGCGCGATGTTGGAATTGGCGCTGGTTCAGTTAGCAATGAATACAGCGCAAAAGAACGGCTTTATTCCAATGATTCCGCCAGCACTAGTTAAGCCTGCTGCGATGGAAGGAACTGGTTTCCTAGGGCAAGCTGCAGAAAACGTTTACCGCCTCGAAGCAGATGACATGTATTTAGTCGGAACTGCTGAAGTTCCACTAGCTGCGTATCACATGGACGAAATCCTTGAAGGAGAACTTCCACGTCGTTACGCAGCGTTCTCACCATGTTTCCGTCGTGAAGCCGGCAGTCACGGTAAAGATACCCGTGGAATTTTCCGCGTGCACTGGTTCGACAAAGTTGAAATGTTTTCGTTCTGTCCTGTCGATGAAGCAGTTGCAGAGCACGAACGCCTATTAGGTTTCGAAGAAGAATTTTTGCAAGCTCTTGAAATTCCTTACCGAGTCATTGATGTTGCAACGGGCGATCTAGGTTCAAGTGCTGCGCGCAAGTTTGACTGCGAAGCTTGGGTGCCATCACAAGAGCGCTATCGCGAAGTTACTTCAACTTCGAATTGCACAACTTTCCAGTCACGCAGATTAAAGATTCGTTCCCGTGGCGCTGATGGTGTTGAACCGATTGCAACCTTGAATGGAACGTTATGTGCAATCACCAGAACAATCGTGGCTATTTTTGAAAACCATCAAGAAGCTGATGGCTCAGTAAGAATTCCAAAAGCGCTTCAGCCATATCTAGGTGGAGCATCACACTTCAAATTGAAGTAACTCGAACTAATAAGAAAGCCCCCGCTGTAATTAGCGGGGGCTTTCTTATTCATAAATTACTTAGACGCCAGCAACCTGAGGCAAGTTAGCTAGGCCTGCAGCTAGACGCTCTTCTGAGAAGTCCTCGTCAACCATGCGACCGCCAAGGTATGCATCGTAGGCAGCAAGGTCGAAGTGACCATGTCCACAAAGCGCAGTCAAAATAACGGTTTCTTCGCCAGTTTCCTTAGCCTTCAAAGCTTCCTGGATCGCAATGGCAATTGCGTGAGTTGGCTCTGGAGCTGGAACGATACCTTCGGTGCGAGCGAACTGAACTGCTGCACTGAAGCACTCAGTCTGAGCAACTGCTTGAGCATCCATCAAACCAAGTTCGTAGATGTGAGAAATCAACGGAGCCATACCGTGGTAGCGCAAACCACCAGCGTGAATTGGATCTGGAATGAAATCTTTTCCAAGTGTGTGCATCTTCATAAGTGGTGTCATACCTGCAGTGTCACCAAAGTCGTAAGCGTAAGTGCCACGAGTAAGTGATGGACATGATGCTGGTTCAGCAGCCAAGATACGTGGACTGATTTTGCCAGCCATCTTTTCGCGTAGGAATGGGAACGCAAGTCCACCGAAGTTAGAACCACCACCGGTGCAACCAACAATCAGTGTTGGTGAATCGCCAGCCTTTTCCATTTGCAGAAGTGCTTCTTCACCAATGATGGTCTGGTGCATTAGTACGTGATTCAAAACTGAACCAAGTGCGTAACGTGTCTGCGGATCCTGAACAGCAACTTCAACTGCTTCCGAAATTGCAATACCAAGTGAGCCACTTAAGTTCTTTGGATCTGATGCAAGCATCTTTCCAACTTCAGTTAGCTGTGATGGTGAACGATGAACTGTTCCACCGAATGCTTCGATCATTAGCTTGCGGAATGGCTTGGCATCAAATGATGCACCAACTTGGAATACTTCACATTCCATGTCGTAAAGCGCGCATGCAAATGCAAGAGCGGTGCCCCACTGACCTGCGCCAGTTTCAGTTACTAACTTCTTAATACCTTCTTGTGCGTTGTAGTAAGCCTGCGGAACTGCAGTGTTTGGCTTGTGTGAACCAGCTGGTGAAACACCTTCGTACTTGTAATAGATACGTGCAGGTGTGCCAAGTGCTTTTTCCAAACGGTGTGCGCGGAACAGCGGACTTGGACGCCATTGGCGATAAACATCTAGAACGCCGCCGGGGATATCGATGTATCGCTCCTGGCTGACTTCTTGCATGATCAATTCCATTGGGAATAGTGGTGCAAAGTCTTCAGGCCCAGCTGGCTGGTGAGTACCAGGATGTAGGGCTGGCGGTGGTGGTGCTGGCAGATCCGGAACGATGTTGTACCACTGGGTAGGCATCTCGTCTTCGGTCAAGGTGTATTTGTGGGTGCGAACTTCGTCGCTGATCTTGGCCATGATGCTCCTTAAGGAAAAGCCCGTAGGGTTGGGGTACGGGTAGTTGAAAACTCTAGCGAGTTTTAGGCCCATCTGACTAGGTCAAATATCAGGGAAGTTGGTAACGATTGTGACGCGCTTAATTGCCAGCGATCTCGACGGTACTTTCCTACAAACTGGTGGCACAGTTTCCCCAGAAAACGTGGCTGCGATTGCTCGGGCTCATGCCAGCGGCCTGGAAACCATGTTCGTTACTGGTCGGCCTTCCCGTTGGATGCGCCAGATTCCGGACATGACCGGCCATGAAGGCCTGGCTTTGGTCTGCAATGGCGCATTGCTTATGGACCTAAAGACTCAGGAAACTATCTACGCAGAATTAATGACAAGCGATGCTGGCTTGAAGGCTGCTCAGATCTTGCAAGAGTTGGATCCGGATATTTCCTTTGCTGTTGAGCTTGATCGCCATGACGTGTCATTTCTAGTCGATGACAAATACCGACCGCGTTGGGAAGTCAAAACAACTCCACCGGCAACTGATGTTGAAACTATGTTTGGCACCGAAATTGTTATCAAGTTACTTGCCCGCCCAAGTGACAAAGTTCAACAGAACGCCGATCAGTTCTTGATTGAAGCCCAAGGCGCACTGGATGGACTTGTTGACGTTACGCACTCAAACTTTCTTGACCTAATGATTGAAATGAGTGCGCTTGGCGTAAACAAGGGAACTGGTTTAGAAAAGTACGCATCAAGTAAAGATATGACAGCTGCTGACATTGCTGCTGTTGGAGACATGCCAAACGATGTTCCAATGATTGCGTGGGCGGGACGCGGCGCAGCTGTCGACAATGCACACGATTGGGTTAAAGAAGCAGCAACTGAATTCTTGCCTTCAAATGACGATCATGGCGTTGCAGTATTCATCGATCGAATTATTGCGGGTTAATCGTTTCGCTCACGTAAGTTTTCTAACCAAGTTTGCGGATCAACATTTGATTTAGCAACGTCAATAACTTCACCGTTAGCACTTGCGTTGTCATGTCTTGGATAAGAACCTAAGAACTTAACGTCGGCACAAATTCTTCTTAGTTCAATAAGTGCATCGCCAAGGTTTTCATCATCAATGTGTCCAACACAATCAATCGAGAAGAAGTAGTCACCAAGTTGTTGTTTTGTTGGGCGTGATTCCAAACGCGAAAGGTCAACACCACGCACTGCAAACTCAGTTAAAATGTTTAAAAGCGCACCAGGTTGATTACGATGCATAAACAACGACAAAGTTGTTTTGTCGTTACCTGTTGAAGGTTGGGCATGGCCTGGCTTACTCACCAAAACAAATCGCGTCCAAGCTGAATCACTATCGCCAATTCCTTGGGCCAGAATTTCTAATCCATAATGCTTTGCTGCGGCAACTGAACAAATCGCTGCGTCGTAGTTTGCACCTTCGGAAAGTTCTTCAGCTGCAGCTGCAGTAGACATGGCCGGAAGCACGTGAACGCCTGGAGTATTTTTGTGTAACCAATCAACACATTGCGCATGCGCATGTGGATGAGTTGCAATTCGCTTTATGTCAGAAATCGAAACGCCTGGCTTTGCCAACAAAGCGAATTCCACTGGGATCGCAATCTCATC
>JBIIZV010000076.1:0-5001 GCA_044346095.1 Candidatus Nanopelagicales bacterium | reverse complement strand
AATCTTGGCCGCGGTAAGTTTCGACGATTCCAGTTGAACAAGCAATATTCTTAAGAACTTTATGTTCAACAACGCCAAAGCCAGTTTCAGATACGGCATCTCGAGCAAACTCTTGCGCTCTGGTAGCCAAAGCTGAAGCAGCTGCGTCAACAATACGATTCACTGTCGCGATGTCGTATTTGGCGTAGGCACGGGCAGCCCAATCCGCACGTTCCACCATTGCACGACCGCGTGGAACTCCAGCTGGTTCAACCATTAACGGCTCAAAAGTCATTTCGCTCATGCTGACCTGCGCTCATTGCGAATTTCGGCATACGCTTTTCCTATTGCCAATTCCGTTCTATCTAACAGTTCTTCGGCAACTTCAGGCTTCAACAAAATACCTGGTTTGTACTGAAGTACTCGAGGATCAAGAGTTGAGAAGATTGCCCAAACACCATTTTCGTAAAGGTGACGCATTACGTACTTGGCACCTTGTGGGTGAGCAAATTCCAAGCCAAGGATTACACCGTTTTGGCGAATGCCAACAAACCAATCAGGGTAAGTTGCCTGTATTGCCGCTAGGCGCTGACCGACATAATCGGCAATGTAATGAACCATGGAACGTGTCTCTTCACGGGAGCAGACTTCCAAAGTTTTAAGCGCTGCAATGCAACCAAGTTCGGCGCCACCAAAAGTTGAGATATGGCCAAAGCCATCTTCATTAAGCCAACCAGCTGCTTTCTCAGTAGCAAGAACTGCAGCGATTGGATAAAGACCGCCTGAAATACCTTTACCAGTAACAAGGATGTCTGGAGTAATTCCATGCTTTGTGATTCCCCAAAGTTCGCCCGTGCGCATCAATCCAGTTTGAACTTCATCTGCAATGTAAAGGGCATCGTATTTTTCGCAAAGTTTTTTAACCGCTTCTAAGTAGCCAGGATTAGGAAGTGGGAAACCATATGTTGCTGGAATAGTCTCCATGATTACCGCAGCAACATCTCGGTCGCGTAATGCGTCTTCCATTGCTTCTAAATCATTGAACGGGACATGAGGGAATTCTTCTGGTCGATCTGAAAGAAATAGTTTTGAGAAACGATCGTCGCCAGTACCAACGGCTAATCCAGTGTGACCGTGGTAGGCCTTAATGATGGAAACAATTTTGCGCTTTTGCGTGGCATGACGCGCAGTCTTTAGTGCGATGTCAATTGCTTCGCCACCACCAGAGCCGTAAATGACTTTAGATAGTCCAGCTGGTGCTGACTTGATGAGGGCTTCTGCTAAAGCAGTTCTGGCTAGCGATGGAAAGTGATGATTACCGATATCAAAATGTTGCATTGCCATTGTTACAGCTTGAACAACTTCCGGATTTCTATGACCAAGGTTGTAAGTTCCACCATTTAGATGCGCATCAATTAAACGCTTACCTGACATGTCGTAAATGAAATATTCTTCGCGACGGTCAATTACGAGCGGGACACCCGAGTCAATCCAGAATTGAGTTTTGCCTGGATTCCAAAATTCTTTTGACTTCTCCAGCATCTGCTCTTTGGAGTCGTATGAGAATAAGCCGTAGTCGAATTCAGGTGCAGCTGTGTCTTCTTGTGTCATCCCGAACCCTTTCTCAATCTTGTGCGCTATTCGCGCGATGCCTTTGTAAACCAATAATTACATAAAATTAGACCAAATGACCATACCTTTTAGCAACTTTTGGTCGAACTTTGGTTTAACAGATAAATCCCCTTAAAAACGGGGTTTTACTGGTGAGTATGTCCGATTTGCGTGTTTATCCTGAGATTTTTAGACCAAAATCGAAGTTTTGTTAACCAAAAAAGTTGGAAAAACTATCCAAATCTCGTTGTACTTGGGTTCGTTATCTGGCAAGGTCGTTCCAATCGTGTGACTCAGGTCACCCGAAACTGAGCAATACCAAGTGAGCAATGTTGGGAACTTCCCGGCGTTACAACGAAAGGGTCGAATACATGTCGACAAATAACGAAAGCCAAAAAGGACTTCGCAAAGGTGCCATTGGCTTAACCGCTGTTTTGTTCATGGCCGTGGCTAACGCTGCACCAATCACTGCGATGAGCTTTAACGTTCCAATCGGCGCGGGTTACGGTAACGGACTCGGCGTACCGGCTGGATTCTTATTCGCAACGATAGTTCTATCCATCTTCGCAATTGGTTTCTCGGCAATGGCCAAGCACATCACGACTGCTGGCGCCTTCTACGGTTTCATTTCACATGGCCTTGGACAAGTTTGGGGTATGGCTGCTGGCCTACTTGCAACAATTGCTTACATTCTCTTCGAAGGAACCCTCATTGGTGGCTTTGCGTTTTTCGCTGCCAACACATTGAGTTCAATGGCCGGGATCGAAATCAATTGGTTGATTATTGCAATCGGCGGAATGATCCTGATTTGGGTTTTGACTTACTTTGACATCACGGTTGCTGCAGCCGTACTTGGCGTAACTCTGGTTGCTGAAGTTTTGCTACTTCTGGCATTTGGTATCAGCGTTCTAGCTAAGGGTGGGCCAGACGGCTTCATGTTTAGTGAAACCGTTTCACTTGCTAATGCATTCACTGGACTAGAAGCGAATGCTTACGGCACAACAGTTGCTGCCGGTACTGCTGCTCTTGGTATCTTCTTCGCTTTCTGGTCATGGATTGGTTTTGAAACCACTGCTGCTTACGGCGAAGAGTCCAAAGATCCAAAGCGTGTTGTTCCTCGTGCAACCATGATCGCTGTTATCGGACTTGGCTTGTTCTACACCTTCGTTTCCTGGATGGTAGTTGTTGCTAACGGTCGAAAGGCAACTGTTGAAGTATCTACATACTCAACTGGAAACCCAATCGACTTGTGGTTGATTCCAGTTACCGACAACTTAGGTTCATTGACAACCAGCTTCTATCGCGTGCTGCTGGTAATCGGATCATTCGCATGTGCATTGGCGTTCCATAACGCTGCTTCACGCTACGTGTTTGCACTTGGTCGCGAACTTCCATTTGCTGGAGTTCGTAACCGACTATCGAGCACTCATCCAAAGCATCAGTCACCAGCTGTGGCATCAACTGTCGTTACTGCAATCAACATCGTGATGATTCTGCTGTTCACAACCTTCTCAACTGCCTGGACATCAGATCCAGCTGAAGCAGGGGCGACATCAGATCCAAGTTTGATTCCGTACGGCGTTATTTACACCGTGCCTTCACTGGTAGGAACTGCGTTTATCTTGGTAGTTCAGGTCATCTGCTCATTTGCAGTTATCGGATACTTCTGGGGCAAGAAGAAGCACAAGGGCAATGTTCTAACGACCTTGGTAGCTCCACTTGTTGGTGCGGCAGGCATGATCTATGCCTTGTCACTTCTATTCGGCGCTGTTGGCTCAGGCTTCGCAGCTGGGTACCAGTCAAACTCGTTGATGGTCAAGTACTTGCCATACGAAATTGCTGGCACCTTGATCTTCGGCTTGCTTTACGCCCTATGGGTTAAGTCAAAGCATCCAGAAATCTACGAAGAAATTGGTCGTACGACTATGGAAGAAGCTCACGAACGCGCATAGTGTTCACCAAAAACTGGGTGTCAGCATTGCTGGCACCCAGTTTTTATTTTTGATCACATATTTCGGTTAAAACTTAAGTGTCAAAGCGGTCGATCCACAAGAATAAAGACATGGCAACTGAAATTGAAGTTTGTAACTGGTCTCCTGACGAAGACGCCGATCCGGCAACGCACACTTTCACTTTCGGTGGACGCGAACCAGTAATCAGTGTTAAGCCAGGAACCATAATTGACTCTTGGTCATTTGATTGCTTTGGTGGCCGCGTCAAGTCAGCAAGCGACATGTCAACACAGGTTTGCGATCCAAGATTCTTAAATCCGCAAACTGGTCCGTTTTATGTTGAAGGTGCCGAACCAGGCGACACTCTCGCAGTGCATTTCATATCTATTGAGCCTCGAGAAGCTTGGGGGGTCAGTACAACCGTTCCATTTTTTGGGGCGCTGACATCCACTCCAACTACTGCAACCTTGCAACCAGCGCTTCTGGAGCGAACTTGGATTTACGAATTAGATTTGCAAGATCGACTTGTGCGATATGCAGCAGCCGATACTAAATTCACGGCTGCACTTCCACTTGATCCAATGCATGGAACGGTCGGTGTGGCACCGGCTCTTGGTGAAGTTAGATCGTCACTAACACCAGGAAACTGGGGCGGAAACATGGACACTCCAGAAATGCGCGCTGGCGTTACTTGTTATCTCGGCGTAAACGTTGAGGGCGCATTGTTTTCATTTGGTGACGGTCACGCTCGTCAAGGCGAAGGTGAAACCTGTGGCGTGGCAGTAGAAACTGCAATGGATACCGTTTTGATTGTGGACCTTATTAAGGGCAGTCCGACTCCTTGGCCGCGAATTGAATCCGACGATCACATCATGACAACTGGATCAACCAAACCCCTTGAAGATGCGTTTCGAATTGCCCACTCCGAGATGGTGCATTGGGTCAGTGACTTAACTGGTCAATCAACTTTGGATAGTTACCAGTTTGTCTCGCAAACTGCACTTACTCCAGTGGCAAATGTTGTTGATACCAACTACACCATGGTGGCTAAAGTCGCTAAAGATTATTTGGGTAATGTGAACGTCATGCAAGGTATGCATCAAAAAATGCGAGCTCGCGCAGCGCAATGGCACGACTATCAGAAGGGTAAGTAATGCCAAGAGTTGAACGTATGGAAATCGATTTAGCACTAGCCGTCGAAATGACCAACGCCGCAAAGGCTAAGGCAATTGAAATCAATGCGCCCATGTCAATTGCAGTACTTGATGCTGGCGCTAACTTACTGAGCTTCCAAAGAATGGATGGCGCTGAATTAGCCGGACCGAATTTGGCAGTTGATAAGGCCTACACCTCGGTAACGAATCGAATTGATACCGGTGACTTGCGAAGTCGCGTTGCTCCAGATGGTGACTTGCCTGGCATGAGTGCAAACGGCAATGGTCGTTACATCGCATTCGCT
>JBIIZV010000075.1:0-5012 GCA_044346095.1 Candidatus Nanopelagicales bacterium | reverse complement strand
CTGAACTTCCCTGAATAGAATGGGAAACGTTCGCTGCAGAGAAATCTGTTGCAACATGGTGGGTGTAGCTCAGCTGGTAGAGCACCTGGTTGTGGTCCAGGACGTCGCGGGTTCAAGTCCCGTCACTCACCCCAGTTTGCATTACCTACTTGGGCGCAGGCGAATATTTAGTCGCTGAATCTTCCCGGGTAAATCCATACAAGGTAAGACCAAATTCCCTTGCAGTCTCAACTGCTAGTGAAGTCGGGGCCGAAACCGCAACTACTGCAGAAATTCTTGCAGCGATAGCTTTTTGAATGATTTCAAATCCCCCACGACCACTGATAGCAAGTGAATAACCATCAAGTGGCAACAAGTCGTTCATCAATGCGTAACCGATTACTTTATCAACGGCATTGTGCCTGCCTACGTCTTCTCGAACCACAATTAACTTTCCTTGCGGATCAAAAAGGCCAGCGGCATGTAGTCCACCAGTTTTATCAAAAAGCTTTTGCTTTGGTCGCATCAGTTCTGGCAACTTCAATAACTCCGACTCGGCAATTCCCGGCGCAACTACATTTCCACAACCACGACCACGTAAGTCCTCAATATGAGTTGAGCCACATACGCCACAGGCACTTGAAATCGTGAACCTACGTTCAAGTGTGCGAGTAACAGCAGGTGCATCTGGCACCACTCGAGCAACAATCACATTTTCTTGTTCACGCGGTGTTAATTCTTTGTCCTTACAAGTAGTGATGCCGATTAAATCTTCTCGAGTTCGCAGCAATCCTTCAGTCCAGAGAAATCCCGCACCTAATTCAATGTCCGCTCCGGGAGTTCGCATGGTGATAGCTAACTGCTGTAACCCAGCGCCACCATCAATTCGAATTTCAAGTGGCTCTTCTCCAACCACATGATCGCTAACCGCAGTGTTTGATTTAGTTTTTAAAACTTGAATCCGCTGGGTTGGATTCATTGGTTCTTGGCTAGTCAACGATTTGCCATTCTGCTACCGCATTTGAAACAGCAGAAATTAACTTGTGAACTTCTTCAGGTGACAGCGAATCTTTGCCAGCAGCATATCCAAGTAGGAAAGTTGTAAGTGGTGCGGATTTACGTTCAACACCATGGGCTACTTCGCGCGTTAGATCCAATAGCTCAGAAATCAAAACATCGTGCTGATCTACGTTTAGCAATGTTGCTACTCGAGCCATCCACATTTGAGTAATTTGATCCATTGCTTCACTTCCCTTGACTGCCTTAGCAACATCTTGCCACGTATCAAAGTCAACAACTTGGTCCGGATTAACTTCTACCCCAACCATTTTCAAAGAAGACAGTAGGCGAAGTGGCGACTGGTTGATTCCTTGAGTTGGCGCAAGTAATTCCCGCAATAACTCTGTGCGAACTACGGCACACAACGGCTGGCCACTGCCATCACTTCGAATCGCCCAAGCCCCTTGATGTCCGTGTGCAGCGGAAATCAGTTGGGAAACCGTATCTGCCAAAAGGGTTTGATCGGCTGCTGAAACAAATACATACTCACTGGTTACTCTGGCTAATCCTGACCAGATCCCAGCGGCCGGTCCACCACCTGGATTTAAGTCCGGAACCCACGTCACCAAATTGTTTATCTCGGTAGTAAGTTCACGCGGGTAACCCACTACAAATACTTTTCCAGGGCAAGACTCGATGACATCTTCAAGTAATGTTTTGCCACGCAAGCCAATTGGCAACATGGCCTTATCTAAACCACCCATACGGGTTGCTTTACCGCCAGCAACAACGATCGAATCAGGAATCGATACCGTAACTGCGCTCATAGGTATAAAGCATGACACGGGTTCGGTAGATTGTGACTATGTCAGCGGAGATTAATCACAATGTGGAATGGGACTTAGCCTTAGCGCTGAGCTTCGAATCCGCAGTGCCTAAGTCCGCTATTCAACTGCCACTTTCCCAAGCAATGAATATGGTGCTGGCGAATGACCTGACCGCAGACATAGACCTGCCGCCTGCACACACCGCCATGATGGACGGTTACGCAGTCTTTGGACAAGGTCCGTGGAAGATCGTAGGCGAACTTCACGCCGGTAGCTTTCTGCCTTATCTAGAGTCTGGTTGTGCTCTAAAGGTAAGCACCGGAGCCCACCTGCCTCCGCACTGTTCCTTCGTAATCCCGCAAGAAATGGCCACTCTTTTTGAAGGAGATGTGGCAAGCAAGAGTTCCTTCACACCAGGGCAACACATCCGTCAGCCTGGTGACGAAGCCTTAGCTGGCGAAAGCATCGCCATTGCTGGCACCTTGCTCACTCCAGCTGTTGCTGGCCTAGCAGCTAGTTCTGGTATCGATGAAGTTTCAGTTTATGAACGACCTAGCGTTTCGATTGTTGTTACTGGAAGTGAGTTGGCTACCTCAGGAAAACCTGGACCTGGTCAAATTCGCGATTCGCTTTCAGTTCAAGTAACACCATGGGCGCAATACCTTGGAGCCACCATTAACTCCAGCGTTAATTGCACTGATGATTTAAATGCGCTGCAAGATTTGATCGCGAAATCCGAAGGCGACATTGTGATTGTGACGGGTGGAAGTTCGTTCGGTGAACATGATTACCTGCGACCTGCTCTAGAGCGACTTGGTGCAATTTATGTAGTCAGTGAGATTTGGATGCGACCTGGGCATCCAACCCTGCTTGCCAAACTTCCAGATGGAAAACTGGTCGCAGGCTTGCCTGGCAATCCCCTAGCTGCTCTCGTTAGTTTCATGACAGTTGTTGCACCCGCACTGCGCGGTCTAGCTGGGCAAAGCGAATACCGAGTGGGAAAGATTGCGCTGGCCAAAGATTTCGCATGTGATCGCACGCGGGTGGTCCCGATCGTGGTGACTTCCGGAATGGCAGAAATGACTGAATTCCGAGGCTCAGCTATGTTGCGTGGACTTTCGCATGCAGATGCACTCGGAGTTATTTCTCCTGGTGACAATCCAGCGGGAACTTTGATTAGAGTGCTACCGCTACCATGGCGAGTTAACTAAGCATTCGCCTTTGCGCGAAGTTCATCAACGACTTTGTTTAGAGTCTCACTAAAGTCTTCACGATTGCTAGTTACATGCTTATAGAAATCAGAACGCATTTGCGGAGTCCAGAACTTAACTAGGTGCTCAGAAATCCTTAAATAAGTTTCCTCGTGGACTGGAATATTCTTTTCGATATCCCCCGCCATGCGAGTAAGAATTGAAACATCCACAATTAAGCCTTAGTCAAAACAGATTCGAGAGTATTTGTTGGTGCTTCGCTCGAATCAGCTGGACGAATTTCCACTGCAGTTACCTTGAACTCTGGGCAGTTTGTTGCCCAGTCTGAATATTCAGTTGTAACAACGTTTGCGCCACTTGTTGGGTGGTGGAAAGTTGTGTGAACAACACCGGCAGGAACTCGATCACTAACCAGCGCAGTCAGAATTGTTTCACCAATTCGACTCGAGACCGCAATTTTTTGACCATCAACAATTCCACGCATCGCTGCATCTGCTTCATGGATTTCCAAGATGTCTTCAGTGTGCCAAGTGACGTTTGCAGTTCGACGAGTCTGGGCACCAACGTTGTACTGACTCAAGATGCGACCAGTTGTAAGCAATAGTGGGAACTTACGATTTGATCGCTCTTCAGTTGGCACAAATGGCGTTTCCATGAACTGACCTTGGCCACGCACAAAACCTTCAACGTGCATGATTGGAGTTCCAGTCGGAGCTGCATCGTTACACGGCCATTGCACGCTACCAACCTCATCAAGCATCGCAAAGCTAACGCCCTTGAAAGTTGGAGTGATCTCAGCAATTTCGTCCATGATTTGAGCGGCATTGTCGTAGTGCATCTCATAACCCATGGCTTGCGATAGTTCGCAAATGATTTGCCATTCTTGCTTACCGTTCTTGGCAGCCATCACTGGGCGCACGCGGTTGATACGACGTTCAGCGTTAGTGAAGGTGCCGTCCTTTTCTAGAAATGAAGTACCTGGCAAGAATACGTGAGCAAACTTTGAAGTTTCATTCAAGAACAAATCCTGGACAACTACTAAGTCCATGGACTTAAGCGCATGTTCAACGTGCTTAGTGTTCGGATCTGACTGCGCGATATCTTCACCGTGGACAAACAAGCCGCGGAATTCACCGGAGATCGCATTGTCAAACATGTTTGGAATGCGCATACCTGGATCAGACATGAGCTTTACATCCCAAAGCATTTCGAATTGCTCGCGAACTGCATTGTCAGAAACATGTCGGTAACCAGAAAGTTCATGTGGGAAGGATCCCATGTCACAAGCGCCCTGCACATTGTTCTGGCCACGAAGTGGGTTAACACCAACGCCATCACGGCCGATGTTTCCGGTAGCCATAGCAAGATTTGCCATACCCATAACCATGGTTGAACCCTGGGAATGTTCCGTAACGCCTAAGCCGTAGTAAATCGCAGCATTCTTGCCAGTTGCATACAAACGTGCAGCCTGGCGAATTGTCTCTGCCGGAACTCCGGATTGTGCTTCTACTACTTCTGGGCTGTTCTCTGGAAGTTCGATGAATTTACGCCAGCGATTAAATGGTCCTGGATCGCATCGCTTCGCTACAAACTCTTCATCAATCAAGCCTTCAGTTGCAATTACATGTGCGATTGCATTGATAACTGCCACGTTGGTACCTGGCTGAAGCTGCAAGTGATGATCTGCCTTGATGTGAGCTGACTCAACAAGATCAATTTTGCGAGGGTCAACAACAATCAAGTTTGCGCCTTCGCGAATGCGACGCTTCATGCGCGATGCAAACACTGGATGAGCATCTGTTGGATTAGCGCCAATGACAACGATTACATCGGTGTTAGCCACGGACTTGAAGTCCTGGGTTCCAGCCGAGGTGCCGAAAGTTGTGCTTAAGCCATAACCAGTTGGTGAGTGGCAAACTCGAGCACAGGTGTCAACATTGTTGTTACCAAAGGCAGCACGAATCATCTTTTGAACGACGAAGATTTCTTCGTTCGT
>JBIIZV010000074.1:0-5016 GCA_044346095.1 Candidatus Nanopelagicales bacterium | reverse complement strand
AAACTTCATGAGTGTTAACCAAGAAGCTGTTCAAGCCGCTCTCGCAACCGTAATTGATCCAGAAATTCGCCGACCTATCACCGACATTGGAATGGTTAAAGACGTTTCCATTGCTGGTGGCAAAGTAACTGTCGGTGTTTACCTGACCATCTCGGCCTGCCCGATGCAGGACACCATCGTCAACAACGTCAAAGATGCGGTCTCTAAAGTCAGAGATGTTACTGAGGTTGAAGTTGAACTTGATGTGATGAGTCCCGAGCAAAGAACTGCGCTCCGGGAAAAGCTGCAAGGACCAACCAAAGAGATTCGATTCAACCTTCCTGGCTCGTTGACCAGAATCTATGCGATTGCATCTGGCAAGGGTGGCGTTGGAAAATCCTCAGTCACAACCAATCTGGCTGCCGCAATGGCAGTGCAAGGTTTGTCAGTGGGAATTGTTGATGCTGATATTTACGGTCACTCAATTCCCGACATGATGGGCGTAACCCAGGCTCCACTCAAGGTAGAAAACATGATCATGCCGCCACAGGGACATGATGTTCGCGTTATGTCGATGTTGCCGCTAAAGCCAAAGGGTCGTCACGAACCAGTAGCTATGCGTGGTCCGATGTTGCATCGTTACCTTGAATCATTCTTAAGCGAAGTTTGGTGGGGCGACCTAGACGTACTACTTCTGGACCTGCCACCGGGCACCGGCGACATCGCAATCAGTACTGCGCATCTGTTGCCACAAAGTGAATTGATTATTGTCACTACTCCGCAGCCAGCTGCTGCTGACGTAGCGATCCGTGCTGGCATGTTGGCGCCACAAGTTAATCAACGCGTGAGTGGTGTGATTGAGAACATGTCTGCCTTTGCTTGCCCACACTGTGGTGAGCCAATCGACATGTTTGGTTCTGGTGGCGGAAAAATGGTTGCCGAAACACTTAGCCAAAATGTTGGTCAAGAAGTTCCGCTGTTAGGTCGAATTCCATTCGATCCAGGTTTACGCGAAGGTGGCGATGCTGGAATGCCATTCGTGCTTTCGCATCCAGATGCGCCGGCTTCAAAAGCCATTATCGAAATGGCTACCAAGCTTGGAACTCGTCCACGTGGCTTAGTTGGAATGAACTTAGGAGTTACACCTAATCGCGATTAAGTGGCGTCTGGATCAAATAATGGATTAGTTTTTGCTGATCCAGGAGTTGCAACCTTAGTCTTCCCAGACATTCCAGCTAGTCCTGCCACTGATGAAACTGCTTTGGTGGTGAGTCCGCGAGGCGTGAGTCCGCGCAGGTCTTTCGCTAAATCAGTTACTATTTTGGTGTCTACTGACCCAGTTAGTTCCGCAGTTGCCTCACTAGCCTTTGTTCGCATCGTCTTAACAAACTTGGCGAATTGTCCAGCCATTTCAGGAAGACGTTCCGGTCCAAAGACAATCAGGCCGATAATCGCCATGACTAAAAACTCTGTCCACCCGATATTCATAGCCCTACTTTACTCCCCTAGTAAAAACTAGTTCTGATCTGAACCCAAAGTAACTTCGATAACACTGCCATCTTCCAGCGTTAACTCCACAACATCACCTGGATTTTTCGCTCGGATTCGAACTACAAGTTCCGTTCCATCACTAACTTTTACGCCATCGATTTCGGTAATAACATCTCCGGCAGCAAGTTCGGTTTCAGAAGCCGGTCCACCTTCGACCACAGCTTCAACCAATGCGCCTTGTCCCTGGTATGTCATATCAAGCTGCACGCCAATCACTGGATAAGTAGACGAACCAGTTGCAATGAGCTCGGTAGCAACCCGTCGGGCCTGATTGATCGGAATTGCAAAGCCAAGTCCGATGCTGCCACTTTGTCCTGAAACTGAACTTCCCGTGGTTGCAATTGCTGAGTTAACACCAATTACTTCGCCACGTGAGTTAACTAACGGACCACCAGAGTTACCTGGATTAATTGCAGCATCTGTTTGGATTGCGCTGATAAACGAAACATCAGTGGCGTCCCCCGCAGTTACCGGACGATTCAGGGCCGAAACAATTCCGCTGGTGACTGTTCCAGTTAGACCAAGTGGTGAACCAATTGCAATTGTGGCATCACCAACAACAACGTCATCAGAATCACCGAGTGCTGCGACTGGCAAGTTTCCACGATCAATTCGCAAAACTGCCAAGTCGTATGAGGCATCAGTTCCAACTATGGTTGCGGAAGCTTGTGACTGATCTTGAAAAGTAACAGTGATATCTTGTGATCCACTTGCGCCATCAACTACGTGATTGTTTGTCAAAACAAAAGATTCGTTTGCAGTGCTGCGGATAACAAAACCCGATCCTGTTCCCGAACCTTGACTCGAAGACACATCAATTGAAACCACAACTGGTAGAACCGCTTGGGCGATACCAGCAATGGAATCATCCGCACGTGGTGAGGTATCGCCGCTTGAGGCTGGAAGTGAGATTGATGGTGCTGGAGTATTTCCAATCATGGAAGCACTCATGAAACCGATCATGCCCGCTAACAGACCGCTGATCACGCCAGCGATGATCGCTTTCTTAACTGCCGGTGAGGCGGTGCCTGCTGGTTGCTCTGAAAACGTAACTGGAGGCGCATATACGAATGTTGGAGTTGGTGCTGGTGTCACAACTGCAGGCACTTCGGCGGGCACAACAACTGGCTCAGTGGCGCTGGTTTCTGGTGTTGCTAAATATGAATCGTAAGCAGGTAGGTCAACAGAAGTAGGTGTCTCGGGCAGGTTCTGTGGATCTTCCGGAGTCTGAGTCATGACCTAACTTTCTGGATAATGCTTGGGTTCTTTGTTGTACCCCTATTCTCTCTGATGAATCCCAAGGGTTGCCATTCGAACTCCCTGCCGGGCTGGATCTGGTGCGATAACTAGTCAAAAATTGGCAGGACCTTAGCCAAATTCCACCCATGGCCGTACGCTTACTTCATGGCACCAACAGATCCACGAATCCTGGCAATCCACCGCGCTTCCACCGACTACGCCGAAAGCTGGGCGGGCGAAGACGGAATCCGTTCCCATGCCCGCGCTAAGGCAGCTGAAATCGGCTGCGTTGCAATGGGTCCGGGAGCTGGAAGTATCGTCCGCACTTTAGCTGCAGCCGTTGATGCCAAGAACGTTGTTGAAATTGGAACTGGCGCTGGAGTCTCAGCCCTGTGGTTACTAGATGGCATGAATCCAGAAGGTGTTCTAACCAGCGTCGATGTTGAAGCTGAGCATCAGTTAATCGCCAAGGACGCAATCTCCCAGGCCGGCATTGCACCTAACCGAGTTCGCTTGATTAATGGTCGAGCTGATGAAGTACTAGATCGCCTGACTGAATCTGCATACGACATTGTTTTGATCGCCGGCAAGCCACTAGAGCTTGCTGATCACATTTCCCGAGCATTGAAGTTGCTACGACGCGGTGGATTGTTGATTATCGATCGCGCACTTTGGAACGACAAGTTAGCTGACCCTGCTCAGCGCGATCCAGATACGGTTGCCATGCGCGGTGCGATTGAGGCGCTAGCTAGCAATGAGGATTTTGTTGGATCATTGCTACCTGTTGGTGGCGGATTGTTAGTGGCTGTAAAGAAGTAGCTCTACTGGTGCAATATCTACTGATGCCAAAGAAGTAACTAGTTACTTCTGATTTGAATCCGTAAACCGGATTCAAATCTTAAGCAGAGTTCATTTATGCAATATTTATTGATGCCGAAAAAATAGGTTTACCTATTTTTTCGGCATTGAACTTACTGTGTCTTTTAGAACTGCTCCAAGGTCTTTAACTTCCTGAGCATTAAGTTCAACAACTAAGCGTCCGCCACCTTCGAGTGGAACTCGTAGGACATAGCCGCGACCTTCTTTTGGGCATTCCATTGGGCCGTCGCCTGTGCGTGGCTTCATAGCTGCCATTTTGGTCACCTTCCGATAAGTTCCGTGAATTTCGCTTTGTTACCTCTATTATCCCTTAAAAACAGGCGGTTACGAAATCCAGATAATTCCGGAAAACCCTTGCAAATAGTGGCTTTTTGTCGGCTATTCCAATGCTGAAAAAAATATTCTTTACAGCTTGCCTTGCTCAACTTGGTCGGCAAACTTTTCTAGTGACTTGCGAACCCCAAACACAAATCCTGGCTTCACAAAAAAGAATCCAACTTTGCCTAAAATGCCAAGTGGAAGATCTAAGTCTTCGCTCCAAATGAATTTTGATGTTAAGTCACCAGTAGATACCACTTCAAAGGTTCCGGTACCGCGCACGACGCGGCCAGTATGGTTTACGTCGCAGCGCTTGGGTGGGTCCCAGGCAGTGATCTCCATAGTGTCCAAAAATCCAATGCGCCACACTCCAGTGAAAGCTTCGATTTTGCCACCAACGCCAGTGCCATCACCACCTACCGACCAAACTTTTGTGCCAAGCATCCAATTGCTTTGGGCTTCCCAATTTGTAATGGCATCCCATACTTTTTGGGCCGGAGCCTGAATTGCGACTTCTAATTCAATGTGTTCCATTAACCCTTTAGCCAATCAAATACGGTTGCTTCGCACTGCTTGAGCTGAGCAACTGAAACATGTTCATTGCGCGAATGTGCTAACCCAGGATCTCCAGGGCCAAGATTTACAGCTGGCACTCCCATTGCAGAAAATCTTGCAACATCGGTCCAACCAAACTTAGGTGCAACTTTTCCACCAACGCGGGAAACTAAATCAGCTAAAGCTGGACGATCAAGTCCTGGCATTGCACCCGAAACATTGTCGACAAACTCAACTAAGAAGCCATCGAAAACTTCTCGGATATGTGCTTCAGCTTGTGGACCGCTAGTACTTGGTGCATATCGATAGTTAACATCGACTGTTGCGGAATCTGGGATCACGTTTCCGGCGATACCTCCGGTTACTTGAACTGCATTTAAACCTTCGCGATACTCAAGACCGTCAATCATTACTTTGGCTGGAACATAGGCATTTAGTCTTGCCAAAATGTCACCCAGATTATGGATTGCGTTATCCCCTAGCCAGGAACGGGCG
>JBIIZV010000073.1:0-5035 GCA_044346095.1 Candidatus Nanopelagicales bacterium | reverse complement strand
ACCCCTGAAAACCCCGTTTTCCGAGGATAGATGAGCCAATTCGAAGGTGTGTCGCACCATATTTCAAGGCCGTTGCGAAGTCCCCACTCATACCCGCCGAGATCCAATTTGCCTCTGTATATGAACTCTGGATCTGGCTGGCGAATTCTTGCAATCTGGAAAATGCTAAATCGTCATCGCCGCCAAGTGGTGCCACTCCCATTACTCCCTGAAGTCGCAAACCTTCACTGCTGGAAATCATTTCGGCAAGGGGCATAAGTTCAGACGCAAGTGCGCCACCTCGAGTATCAGTTGGTGCTGGATCAAGGTTTGCCTGAATCAGGACACCCAGTGGAGCTTCCCGATTGGCAGCTGCTTTAGTCAAAGCCGCAACTAAATCAATTCGATCTACGCTGTGCACAACATCAGCCCAGGCAGCCACACTTTTTGCCTTATTGGTTTGCAGTTGACCAATTGCGTGCCAAGTTAAATTCTTTGCATTAACTTCATCATGTTTTGGTTTGGCTTCTTGATCTCGGTTCTCGCCAACATCTGTGACACCAAGTTGTGCCAATAAATCAACATCAGTGGCTGGCCAAGTTTTAGTAACAGCTATCAAAGTTACGTCAGCTCGATTTCGATTTGCAGCCACACAGGCTTGTGAGATTTCGCGCTCAACGTCCTGCAAATTGGCCTGCAGTTCCTGCATTCGATCCATGATGACCACTCTATGAGTTCAGGAACTAAGAAGCACTTATTGCAATAACTAATCCGCCACGACCGGTTGGCTCACCTGCGGCGCGACGATATGAAAACAGGTTGGAACTTTCGTAAGTGCATCCCGAGATATCGTGGATCGTCTTTACTTGTGTCGACAGAACAGACTTAACCCCAGAAGTCAGATCTAAATTTCGAGAAGATGCAATTGCTTCCGGGCGGGCATCACGAAATTGTTCGACTCGTTCGGCTGGAACTTCATAACACTTGGCGCAAATTGCTGGGCCAATGATCGCTTGCGTGTGATTAAGCTCCGCCCCACTAGCAACAAACCCTTCGAGTAGTGCTTGCATTACATTTGCCAAAACTCCGCGCCAGCCGGCATGACCGACTGCAATCACGCCGTTGACTGGGTCGATTAATCCAAATGGAACACAGTCAGCTGCTAAGGCAGCAACAGCAAGCCCAGTCTGTTTTGTGATGAGGCCATCGCCTGGCAATGCAACTCCGGATTCAGTCACTACACGCACTGTGTTTCCATGTTCGGCATTCATAACCGAGATCTCTTGAGCTGAGACCAGATCACAGGCGATACCAAGGTTGGCTGAAATATTTTCAGTTGAGTCGCCCACGTACGAAGCCAGGTTGAGTGAATCAAATGGGGCCGAACTCACCCCACCACTTCGACTCAGTGCAACTGCTTGAATTCCTTCAATTGAAACGCGGCCAAAGACCTGCGTATTCATTATGAAATGCGTTCTTTAGCGAAGGAAGTCTGGAACGTCGAGATCGCCATCGTCTTCGCCGTCGTTGTCGACGTCGCCATGGCCTGAGTTTGCTGGAGCATCACCAAACAGATTCTCGAAGTTGTCATCCTCGTCTGCAACTGCAGCATTACCGAAAGCGCCATCAGAAAATGAATCTGGCGTTACTGGAATTGAAGGTGCTTCGCCATCACGAGCTAAGTCAACAGCAACTGCGGCAGCCAGCGGAGTCTCGTCTAAAACTTTCTTGGACATTGGTGACGTTGAACGATTTGATGGTGGCGCGCCGCCATCGAAGCCAGCTGCAATAACTGTGACCTTTACCTGGTCACCTTGAGTGTCATCGATAACTGCACCGAAGATGATATTTGCATCTGGATGCACTGCACTTTGAACCATTCGAGCTGCCTCGTTGATTTCAAACAAACCTAAGTCGCTGCCGCCAGCGATAGACATAAGTACACCGCGGGCGCCTTCGATGCTGGCTTCAAGTAACGGGCTTGAGATTGCTTGACGAGCTGCTTCGATTGCGCGGTCAGCTCCACGAGCAGAACCAATACCCATAAGTGCGCTACCGGCATCTTTCATAACGCTTCGCACATCCGCGTAGTCAAGGTTGATTAGACCTGGAGTTGTAATCAAATCTGTAATGCCGCTTACACCCTGCAATAGAACTGAGTCAGCGTGACGGAAAGCATCAATAACGCTGATGCCATTGTCAGCAAGTTCAAGCAAGCGATCATTTGGAATAACGATCAAAGTGTCTACCTCAGTGCGAAGCGAATCGACACCTTCGTCCGCCTGAGATGAGCGGCGCTTACCTTCGAAACTAAATGGACGGGTAACAACACCGATCGTTAATGCACCCATGTCGCGTGCGATCTTGGCAACGATTGGTGCACCGCCAGTTCCGGTTCCACCGCCTTCACCCGCAGTAACGAAAACCATGTCTGCGCCACGTAAAACTTCTTCAATTTCCTCGCGATGATCCTCAGCTGCTTGGCGACCAACTTCAGGGTCGGCCCCTGCGCCAAGTCCACGAGTTAGGTCGCGGCCAATGTCCAACTTCACATCTGCGTCACTCATTAACAGCGCTTGCGCGTCAGTATTAATAGCAACGAACTCAACACCCTTTAGGCCGGCTTCAATCATGCGATTGATCGCGTTAACGCCACCGCCGCCAATGCCAACAACTTTGATAACTGCTAAGTAATTCTGTGGTGCTGCCATGGTGTTTGCCTTTCTCGACAAGCTCAGTTTTCGCTAAAGATGCAAACTCTCAACCTCTTCTAGAGCGTTAAAGATTTGGCACCTTTGGGCAGGTATAAGTTACGGGCAAAAGTCAATGAATATCGGGATTGACGCTTGGCGTGTCGAGTTAATGGCGAACTTGTTTTGCTTGCCTATTTAATTGTTGGCGCATCTGGCGCACTTACATTTATAACGGTGTAGCCCTTCTCCATTAGAGCTTGCGCAACTTCAACTTTGTCAGCAGCGCGCTCCCCTGATCCAAATGTGATGACAACACCATTGCCCAATGTCGCAATGACGCTGTCTTGTGTAGCGGCACTCAAGCCAGTGATAGTCCACTCCGCTGGGATTGCAGCCAAAGCTTGGATTGCGTTAGTCATTGCCAGACTGTCTGGTTGTGCCGCAATAACCAATAAGCCGGCTGGTGGCGCGGCCACTACTCCAGCATTCATGCCATCTGAATCGATCAAGTTATATCCGGTTGCAGTTGCTGCAACGGCAATTGGGGTGCGTTCCGTAACAGTAATCAAAATTGCATGTGGCCAGCCACGCTCAACGGTTGCCACTTTCACTTCAGGTAAAGTCTGCAACTGTTCCGAAATCAATTGCGGATTGATTGACATCAAAGAGTTTCCAATTGGCACGGCGGCTACCGCAGAGATTTGCTCTGCAGTCAATCTTGAATTTCCAGTGATGGTTACTTCTTGGGCAATGAACCACTTTGATTGATAGAGACTCCACCAAGCAACCACAGCGAGAATCACCAGCAGCCAAACTAACCATGGTCCTTTAGATTTGCGCTTCTTCTTCGGAGTAGCAGAGCGAACGGTTTGTGACATTACTTAGATTCCAACAGAGTGAGAATTTCTGGACACATCATGCCAATGTCCCCAGCGCCAAGCGTTAGAACGATGTCACCAGGTTTCGCGTGGTCAACAAGGTGACCTGGAACCTTTGACCAAGACGGCTCGAACACAACTTGCTCAGCTGGCAATGGAACATTGTTCGCCATAGTGCTACCAGATGCACCTGGGATTGGTACTTCACCAGGTGCAAATACTTCTAGCACGACGACAAAATCGGCTAAGCCAAGTGCTTGACCAAACTCTTTGGAAAACAATGCCGTGCGGTAGTAATGATGCGCTTGAAAAGCAGCCAATACCCGGCCGTCACCAACTACTGTTCTAGCAGCACGTAGCACTGCATCGATTTCAGTTGGATGATGCGCATAATCATCGAAAACTCGAACTCCAGCGACTTCGCCACGGAATTCAAATCTGCGATGCGTTCCGGTAAAACTCTGCAGTCCGTCAACACCTTGCTGTGAAGTACATCCTTGGTTGAGTGCTGCAATGAATGCCGCAGTTGCATTTAATGCGTTGTGAACTCCGGGTACCAATAGCTTGATTGGTCCATGTGTCTGGCCTTGATAAGCAATAGTGAATTCAGATCCAACTGATCCTGAAGGTAGCAGCGTTAGCACTGCATCGTTGTCTTTACCTTGGCCATAAGTAATTACTTTTGCGCCAAGTTCACGTGCTCGCTTCGTTACGGCGATTGCACCTTGGTCATCACCACAAACAACTGCACACCCATTGCGAGAGCCGGTTGCCACAATGAAGTCCACAAAGGCTTGCTCTACTGCTTCGTAGCTTCCCCAATAGTTAAGGTGATCTGCTTCAACGTTGGTAACGATTCCAAGAGTTGTTGGCAAAACCAAAAAAGTGCCATCACTTTCGTCGGCTTCAACCACAAACAAGTCGCCTGTTCCTTGATGTGCATTGCTACCGGACTCGTTCATTTCGGAACCAATGACGAATGACGGATCTTTGCCAGCATTTTGCAGGATCACGGTAACCATAGATGTAGTTGTGGTTTTTCCATGGGTACCAGCTACCGAGATTGCGGTCGTATTCTCGAGCAGTTCGGCTAAAGCGATTGCTCTGCTGACAACTGGAATACCTAGTTCGTTTGCTTTCTCAACTTCTGGATTGTCTTGGCTAATAGCTGTGGAAATCACTACGCAAGATGGCTGACTGCCCGAGATCACAATGTTGTCTGCATCATGGCCCACAAATACTTTTCCACCCAGTGGCTTGAGTGCCTGCAAGCGCCTGGAATCTTTTGCATCACTGCCAGAAACTTCAATGCCTCTGGCTAAAAGCACTCGAGCAATACCACTCATGCCAGCACCACCGATGCCGACGATGTGAACTCGACCGTTCAAATAGCTCAAGACTTGGCCTTTCCTGCAACAGACAAAACCAATTTAGCAAGGTCTTTTGCAGAATCTTTGTGTCCGATTAATGAACTGCGCTGTGCCA